>NZ_BAABDO010000031.1:0-61190 GCF_039539665.1 Actinomadura keratinilytica | reverse complement strand
AAGACCCTGAGGGAGAAGATGAAGACCGCATCCCGCTGGTACAGCGAAGACGCCCAAGCCTGGATCGCCGAAGGAATCGCCGAAGGCAAAGCACAAGGACTCGCCGAAGGCAAAGCCGAAGGCAGGGCCGAAGGGGAGGCCAAGAGCCTGCTGCTGTTCCTGGAAGCCCGCGGCATCGAGGTGACGGACGAACAGCGGCAGCGGATCCTCCAATGCGCAGATCTCCAGCAACTGGAGACATGGGTCCGACGAGCCGCCACGGTCTCCTCCGCCGACGAACTGTTCGACTGACCCGACGAGCACCAACGCCCAACACGGCCTGAGCCGCACAGCCCAGGCCGCAGGCGTACACAGGGCAGGCAAACAGGCCTCGTCGAGTGCAACCCAACGGCCGGCTCGGCAAGCAGCGCGAGGCGGCGGGGAACAGTCCAGGAGAGCAGATGACGGCCGAGTCCCGCTGCTACAGCGAAACCGCCTGAGTCTGAATCCACAAGGGCAGAGCGGAAAGCGCTCGGGGCAGCGGGGTTCCCCGCCACGGTGGTCACAAGTGACGGGACCGCCCGCCATCCGGGCAATGCGCCATATAACCGTATGATCGTCACTGCGTCAGCGCGAGATATCTCCTCTGCGGGGGTGGCGCAGCCTGCGCTCGGGAGGCGCATCGTCATGCCGTGGGGCACTGACCTGTGAGCGAAAAAGCGCCAATTCAGCGGTCGCCGGACTTGATCTCCGACAGGAGGGCAGCGAACGCGGAACGGGTGAGGCGCAGGTGAGGGCCGTCGGGGTCCTTGGAATCCCGAACGCCGATCGTCGCTTCCAGGACAGCCACTTCAACACATGTGCTGCTGGACTCCTCTCCGGAATAGCTCGACTTGCGCCAGACGGGGGCGTGGCGATTCATAGCGCCTCCAAGATCGACTTGACCAGCGTCTCAGACTCACCGACCGGGAGTGCTTCACCTCCGATCATGTCGAATCGTACAGCCAGACGGTGCACATCGATAGGCCGCGCTACTACTCCACCGAGCCCCATTGCCCCCTCAACAAAGGCGACGTCGTTCCCCTCTGCAAAACCAAGAATGGTGAAGCCGCTGGACACGTAGACCGGCGCGCCGCTGGGAATGACCTGCACAGTGTTGCGGGGCTCGTTGGCCATCTTGAGCAGGTGCGCGAGTTGTTCTCGCATCACCTCGGGTCCGCCGACCGGGTCGCGCAGGGCCGTTTCCTTGATCAGCACCGTGATGAACGGCGGTTCGTCTCGTTGGAGGATGTCCTGGCGGCCCATGCGAGCGGCGACGGCCTGATCCAGGACGTCCGCTCGTTGCCCGGCGCTCAGCAGCTGCCGGGCGTACCGCTCGGTCTGGAAGAGCCCGGGAATGTGGAGCGGGTCGTAGATGCGGACGGAAACGGCCTGGGCCTCTTGCTCGGAGTAGTTCTGGAACGCGAGGTTCCAGCCCGCTTCGCGGATGACGTGCCAGTACTGCTCTTCGAAGTAGTCGGTCTCGTGGAGGCGGTCGAGTTTGACGCTGACGTCGAGGGTCGGGAGGCGGCGGAGGTTCTCGACGGCGGAGATGGTCTTGGGTGAGACGTTGCAGGCCGCGCCGACCTCGGCCTGGCTGAGGCCGTCGCGTTCGCGGTAGCGGCGCATGCGCTGGACGAACGCGGCGGCGCAGCTTCCCTTGGGGTCGAAATCGCGCTCTTCGGGCTCCATGGGGGGCTCCTCGTATCTACCGCGGGCGTGTATGTGCTCACGTACTTCCGGACCCTAGGTCCGCAGCCGCAGCCTTGAGGGTGTTTTACGGAAAGTGATGAGACGATCACCTAGAGGCTACAAGTGATCTCCGAGGAGGCGCGTCGGCTGCGGATGGTCAAGCTGCTGGCGCTGGCGGACGCGCTGGACGACGTGGGCATGCGGGCGCGCATCATCGACCACCCCCTGCGGTCGGCGCTGCTGCGCTGCCGGGACCCCGTGCAGATGGGGCCGACCCTGCTGGTGGTGTGCGCGCGGACGGCCGAGACCGGTTGCCGGTGGCAGTTCCGCTCCCACCCGTCCGGGGAGTTGATCGGTGGCGCCGAGGACGTCATGCATCCCGACGACGCCAAGGACGCCGCACTGACCATCACGGCGGCTCTCATGGTCGGACGCGGGCCTGACCACCAGCGACCGGCGCGGTGCTTGCTCCACGAAGGCAAACGGGTGTTTCGGACGCCCGCTGCGTCAACGACACCGCCACGGCGCTGGATCGTGGCCCTGATCCCGCTTACGGTCGAGATGCCGAGCAGGAAGGGCGGTTGGGCTGGTTCTGCGTCGCCTCGGCAGCAGGCGGCCGCCATCACTGTTGATGTCGTCGAGTGGGCGCCGCCGTCTGCGCGCTGCTCCCCCGCAGACGCCCTGAGGCGCGGCGGGGGTCGGTCAGCGGAGGAGGCAAAAGGCACGCCAGAGCAGGTAGCAGGCCAGGGCCGCCAGCAGGAGGGGCAGGCCCAGCAGGCTCGACGCGGTGCGGACGCGTTCCAGGGCCGTGCCCGAGGCGTGGCCCGCGATGGTCAGGCTCGAACCCCACACGCACGCGGCGGCCAGGTTGGCGGCGGCGAAGCGGCGGTAGGGGATGGAGGCGTCCGCCGCCATGCGGGGGAACAGTGTGCGCAGGCCGCCGATGCAGTGGGCGGCGAACGTCACCGTGCGGGGATGCGTCCGGACGCGGGCGAGTAGGCGGGTATAGCGCTCCCCTGTCAGCCGCGTGGTCAGTACGCCGCCGAGGCCGCGTGCGTAGCCGTAGTTCGCTCCGGCGGCCGAGGCGGCGATGACAGTGGCCAGAACGGCGGCGAACGGGCGGTCGCCGTATGCGGGATGGGTGAGGAACCCGGCGGTGACGACCGTGGCGGTGCCGGGGAGCAGCAGGCCGGCGAGGAGGCCGGACTCGGCGGCCAGGATCAGCGCCACCGCCGCGAGCAGCAGCGGCAGCGGGAGTTCGGCGAGGCGGTCGAGGAGTCCGGTGATGGCGCCTCCTCCCGGCCTGAATGCGGCGAGTCTACGGAGCGCGGACGCCGGCGCGCGACGGTGTGGCCGGTAGTGGGCTGTTGCACGTGACGGCAGTGACACCGGGCCGCGGTATTGCCGATGATGAAGGCATGGGGAGGCGACCGCTCGCATGGCTGGGCGGCGCCCTCGCTTTCTCCGCCATCGCCGTCCTGGGGATGCTGGGGCTGCTTCCCAGCCTGGACGACGCGGACAAGATCGCCAGTGTCGTCGGCGGCACCGCCGGGGTGCTGTCGTTCATCGTGGCGGTGCAGGCGCTGCGGGCCCAGCGCCGCGCCGGCGGTCCGCCGCCCGAGGAGGAGCCCGCGCGCCGGTTCCGGCTCGCGTTGAGCGAGCTCACCGAGGCGGTCCGCGAGCAGTGGCGCGCCGAGGCCGCCACCCGCGGCATCGGCGACAACGACCGGTTGCTGACGCTGCGCTGGTCGGCGCGGTCGGCGTCGGCGCTGTCCGGGGCGGCCGACGTCCGCGAGCTGAACGGTCCGGAGCAGGTCGTGGCCGCCTACGCCGCCACCGGCGCCCGGCGGCTGGTGATCGTCGGTGGTGTCGGCAGCGGCAAGTCCGCGCTGGCCGTGCTGCTGACCCGCGGTCTGGCCGAGCGGTGGCACGCGCACGGCGGTGCCGATCCGGCGCCGGTGTACTTCTCGCTCGCGTCGTGGAATCCGGAGGTGGAGGGCCTGCGGAGCTGGCTGGCCCGCCGCCTCGCCGACGACTACCCCTTTCTGCGCAACCGGGCCCGGTTCGGCCCGGACATGCCCGCGCGGTTGGTGCAGCGGCGCGGTGCGCTGCTGTTCGTCATGGACGGGCTCGACGAGATCCCCGCCGACAAGCGCGCCCGGGCCCTGCACGAGATCGAGCGCGCCGACCTCGCCGACATCGTGCTCACCTGCCGGACGGACGAGTACGAGGAGGTGCTGCGGGCGAGCGGGATGACCGTGGCCGGCGCGGCGCACGCCACCATCGAGCCGCTCACCGTCGGCGATCTGAACCTGGAGTTCCTCACCTACGGTTACGCGCCCCCGCAGGCGCAGCGGTGGGTGCCCGTGCTGGAGCGCGTGCGCCGCCGTCCGCAGGGCCGGTTGGCGCAGACGCTGCGCAGTCCGCTGATGGTGTCGCTGGCCCGCGACGTGTACCAGCATCCCGACCGCGACCCCGCGGAGCTGATCCGCCCGAACGCGTTCCCCACCCAGGAGGCCATCGAGCGGCATCTGGCGCACGCGCTGATCCCGGCGCTGTTCCGGCCGCCTCCTGACGACGATCAGCGCGGCCCCTGGGACGGTCGTGAGGCCGAGCGCTGGCTGCGTTACCTCGCCGGGGCCCTGCCGCCGGAGGAGAAGCAGATCCGCTGGTGGGAGCTGTCGCGGCTGGCCCGCGGCCCGGACCGGGTGCTGTCGGCGCTGTTCGGCGCGGCCGCGGTCGGCCCGGCGATCGGCCTCGGTTTCAACCTGCTGTGGGGCCGCTGGGCGGGGCTGGCCATCGGGGTGGTGTTCGCGCTGGCCATGGCGGTCGCGGCGATCCGGACGCTGCCACCGCCGTCGGCCCTGTACTTCGGCAGGCTGCGCAAGCTGTGGGCTCCGGTGATGGGCGGGCTTGAGGTCGGCGCCATCGCGGTGGTCGTGTGCAGCATCCGGGAGGGGCTGGCGTTCGGCGTGCCCGCGGGGCTGTTCCTGGGGGTGCCCATCGGTTTCGTGTACGCGTGGGCCGCGCCGGACGCGACCGTCCGCACGGTGACGCCCCGGCGGCTGCTGTACCAGGACATCCGGGTGGCGTTGGTGTTCGGCCTCACCTACGGCATCACGACCGGCGGCGTGGTGGGGTTCGCCGTGGACCCGTGGTACGGGGCCGCCTTCGGCCTGTTCTGCGGGCTGTCGGGGGCTTTCTTCTACGGCCCTGTGTGGCTGCTGGCGTTCCGCGTCGACAACGTGGGGGCCATCGCGTGGGTGCACTACACGTTCGCGCGGTTCGCCCTTGTGCCGCGCCGCCGACTGCCCTGGCGGACGCTGGCGTTTCTGGAGGAGGCGCACCGGCGCGGGGCGCTGCGGCAGGTGGGGGCCGCGTACGAGTTCCGCCACCAGCTCGTGCGGGAGGCGCTGGCCGCCCCGGCTAATCAGCCCTGACGTCCCGGCGCGGGGCGCGCGCCCGGTACACGACGGCCGGTGGCACGTTGGCCCATACGACCGGGCTGACCGCGACGTGGGTGAAGGCCGTGCGCAGCAGCCGCGGCAGGCGGCGGGCGGGCGGCATCCACAGCGCGTGGACGTAGGCGTAGGTGGTGAAGCAGCCGTCGTCGGTGAGCGCGGCTTGCACGGCGGTCATGATGGTGCGCTGCTGGGCCTCCGGCATCAGCGCCCAGGGGAGGCTGCTGACGACCGCGTCGACGCGTGCGGCGCCCCAGGCGTCCAGCACCGGGCCGAGTTCGGCGGCGTCCGCGCAGACGACCTCGACGTCGGGCCACTGCCGCGCGACGAGCCGGGCGAGCCGCGGGTTGACCTCCACGGCGAGGTGCCGCCGCGGTTCCCGGTGCCGGATGTGGTCGGTGACGGCGCCGGTGCCGGGCCCGAGTTCGAGCGCGACCCCGCGGCGGGGGACGGCACCGGCGAGGACCTGCGACAGCCGCCGCCCGCTCGGCGCGACGGCTGCGACGCGCGCGGGGTCCCGGAGGAACTCCCGCAGGAAGACCCTCGCGTCATGGCTCATCACGCGAGCGTACACGCGGCCAGTTCGGGGAGCGATGCCCCGCGATGACCGATCCGCACCCCTACGGCGCCATGGGATGAGCGGCTGACGGGAATCCGCCGTGACGTCCGGACGGTACGGGGAGGGCGAGCCGCACGCAGATAGTAGCGATATGACTTCAGAGCGCTATCTATGCTGGTATCTTCGGCGCCAGAGTGTGACGACGAGGCCGCCGACGGCCCAGGACGAGAGCACCCCGATGGGTACGCTGGCAGCCATGACCGCTCAGCCCGTGGACCCCGCGCCCGAGCAGCCGCACGACCCCGGCTACGACCCGTCCGCGATCTTCCAGGCGCTGCCCGACCGGTATCGCGATGCGTTCCGGGCGGACTACGACGCCGCACTGGAGGCCGCGCACGACTTCACCGAGTTCGCGCGCATTCGCGAGGTGCTGCAGCAGTGGCGGTTGAGGGCGATGGCTTACGCGCGCCCCGGTTACGACGAGGCGGTCCGGGACGCTCTGGAAGGCCGCGACGACAAGTTCTTCGGCGCCGACCAGGTGCCTGGATGGGCCGGAAAGCTGTGACCTACAAGTTCGACGGGTTCCACGGTCGTGCGCTGCATGAGCTGCATGGCCTGCCCACAGAAGTGCGGGACGGCCCGCTGCTCGAAAGAATCCTGGACCTCCTGGAGTCCCCGTGGGACGCGGTGCCCGCATCACCGGGTCAGTCCCTCGTGCGGCACGCGTTCTTCGGTGAAAACCAGGAAGGAATCCTCACTTTCCTCCTCATTGAGGAGACCGAACGCCTGAGGATCATCGACATCCTCTGGGCAGGCTGACATAGGGGAGGCGGGGCGGTTGCGGCGCCCCCGCCGGAGGGTCAGTCGGCGCTGGTGAGGGTGTTGAGGCGTTCGACGGCCTCGATGTACTCCTCCATGAGTTCGTAGACGACCTGGGCGGCGGGTTTGACCTGGTTCATGGAGCCGACGATCTGGCCGACGGGGAAGGTGGCCAGTTCGCCGTCGCCGGAGCGGTTGATGCGGCGCAGGGCGTCGGAGATCAGCATGAACTGCATGGGCATCGGCAGCGGGCCGGGGGATTTCTCGCTCTCCCACGCCTCGGTCCAGGCGGTCTTCAGCATGCGGGCGGGCTTGCCCGTCCAGGAGCGGGAGCGGACGGTGTCGCGGGAGGTGGCGGCCAGGAGCTTGGCGCGCTGCCGCTCGGGGGTGTCGGCCTCGTCGACGGTCAGCCAGATGGAGCCGGTCCATACGCCGTCGGCGCCCAGGGCCATGCCCGCGGCGATCTGCCGGCCGCTGCCGATGCCGCCGGCGGCCAGGACGATGGTGTCGGCGCCGACCGCGTCGACCACCTCGGGGATCAGCACCATGGTGGCCACGTCGCCGGTGTGGCCGCCCGCCTCGGTGCCCTGGGCGACGATGATGTCGACGCCGACCTCGACCTGCTTGCGGGCGTGCCGGGCGTTGGAGGCCAGGCCCGCGACCTTCACGCCGCGCCGGTGGGCCTGCTCGACGACGTCGGCGGGCGGCGGGCCGAGGGCGTTGGCCAGCAGCGCGATCGGGTGCCGGAGGGCGACCTCGACCTGCGGACGGCCGGTGGCGTCGGTCCAGCCGAGCAGCACCTTGCCCGCGCCCTCCTCGCCGAGCGGTTCGACGCCGTGCTCGGCCAGCAGGTCCTCCACGAACTGCCGGTGCCGGTCGGGGATCATGCTCTGCAGCCTGCCGACCAGTTCGGCCGCGTCGCCCACGTCGGCGCCTTCATACTTGGCGGGCATCACCACGTCGACGCCGTAGGGCTTGCCGCCGACGTGCTCGTCGATCCACTTCAGCTCCAGTTCGAGCTCCTCGGGAGTGAAGTACAGGGCGCCGAGGACGCCCATGCCGCCGGCGCGGCTCACCGCCGCGACCACGTCGCGGCAGTGACTGAACGCGAAGATCGGGTACTCGATGCCGAACAGTTCGGTGACTCGGGTCCGCACAGCCTCGACCATAGGCGCCGGACACCAAAACTGCAACAGGTTCTATTTGCGATTTGTTCTGACTGCTCGGCGTTGGAAGCCGTTCTTAGAACGGGTATCAGCCATGCCGGGCGGCGTAGGAGCCGGGCGGGCCCGGCGGGCGGCGCGGCGGGTCCTGCGCGGCGGGGCCGCGGGACGGGGCGCCCCCGGAGGCGGCGTCGCCCGCGGACGGTGTCGCGGCGCCGGGCCTGGGGGCGGCGGGCGCCGTCTTGAAGCGGCCGTCGGGGCGGCGCGGCGGCGGGGGCGCGGTCGGGCGGCGCGGGGCGGCGGTGAGGGCCAGCCGACCGCCGATGACCAGCAGGACCAGGCCCGCGGCCAGGGACCCGAACGGCAGGTAGCCGCGGAAGATGGAGATCTTCAGGGCGTTGGCGTCGGCCAGGTCGACCAGGGACTGCTGGTCGCGTTCGATCGTGGTCAGGTCGGCCTGCGCGGTGACCATGCGGCCGCGGCCGTCGGGGGTCTGCACGGTGCTGTAGATGTTCTGGCGGTGCCGGACCGGGATGCCGGTGCGCGGGTCCACCCAGACGGTGTTGGTGGCCTGCGTGTAGCGGTCGACCTTCTGCGGCGGGCTGTTCCTGCCGAGGCCGAGCAGGTCGCCGGGGATCTCGACGTCCAGGGACGAGGTCCGGGTGTTGGGGATCTGCTGGACGAACCGGTAGGCGGTCATGCCCTGCACGGTGTCCTCGCCGTCGTAGCGCATGGGCGCCAGCTGCTTGGTCGTCATGTCGAAGAAGGGGTAGTCGACCTTCTCGACGCGCCCGAGCGGGAACAGCAGCCCGTACCCCGACATGCGGACGCCGCTGTCGCCGTCGACGTTGACGCCGCAGCAGTTGACCAGCTCGGAGGTGCGGCGGTCGAACGCCATGCGGTAGCCCTGGATCTGGATGGGCTTGTCGGGGGCGGCGGTGTCGACGATGTTGGTCGTGGAGTCCCAGACCGCGATGTCGTCGTTGCCGTTGTTGGCGCGCACGTCCCCGCGCAGCGTGTTGGTGGCCAGCAGGGTGGCGCCCGTGCGGGTCTTGAGGGTGGAGGTGTCGAAGTAGGTGGCGTTGCGCGCCTCCAGCCGCGTCACCGCGTAGCGGTTGAGCGGCGCGACGAGGACCTTGTCGGCCACGTAGAACCGGACCAGCGGGCCCAGCGTCAGGAAGAACGCGCCCAGGCCGATGAGGGCCATTCCGACGGGTCGTCGCACGTACACCTCCGGGAGGACCGCCGGGTCCGGCGTGGTGCGCGTCACCCTACCGGACCGGTCGGACGGTCCGTCTAATAGGCCGATGCCGCGAACCGCATTTCGGACGCCCCTCAGTTCGGCGACCTTCGGTCGCCGAACTGAGGGGACGCCCCGCCGTTAGGCTACCGGCAGGTAAGCTCCGGGGCCATGGTCGCCGCGCAGCGCCTTCCGTCCGACGACGGACTGCCCCAGATCTCGGGGCACCAGAGCACACTCGACGGGGTGCGCGCGGTCGCCGCGTTGGCCGTGGTCGTCTACCACGTGGCCAGTACGTCCGGCGCCATCGGCCGCACCTGGTTGTTCAACGGCGGCCAGGTGGGCGTGCCGCTGTTCTTCACGCTGTCGGGGCTGCTGCTCTACCGTCCCTGGGCGGCGGCGGTACTGCTCGGGCACCCCTCCCCCAGCGTGCTCGGCTATCTGCGCAAACGCGCGCTGCGCATCCTGCCCGCCTACTGGGTCGTGGTCGTCTGCTTCATGCTGCTGGTGGCGAAAGAGCACATCGGCGACGCCGGCACGTGGACGTTCCTGCTCACCCTCACGCACACCTACCTGCCGGACCCGTGGTGGGGCACGAGCCTGGGTCCGCCGCACCTGGGGCAGATGTGGAGCCTGTCGGTGGAGGTCGCCTGGTATGCGCTGCTGCCGGTGACGGCGGCCGTGCTGGGCCGGTACGCGCGGCGCGCCCCGGCCGGGGACGTCGACGCGCGTGCCCGCAGGCTGCTGTACGGGCTCGCCGCGTACGCGTCCGTGTCCCTGGCCTACACGGTGGCGATGTTCGTCCCGCAGCCGCGTCCGCTGCTGGGCCTGTGGGTGCCGCGGTTCTTCGTCTGGTTCGCGATCGGCATGGCCCTGGCCGTGGTGACGGTGTGGGCGCGGACGGACACGCGCCGCCCGGTCGCGGACGTGTGCCGTGCGGTGGCCGACGCGTGGGGCGCGTGCTGGCTCGGCGCGGCCCTGCTCTACGTGATCGCCGCGACCCCGGTGACGGGCCCGCTGGACCTGGTGACGCCCGACGCGCTGTGGACCTCGCTGTTCGACCTGGTGCTGAACGGCCTGTGCGCGGTGGCGTTCGTGGCGCCGGTGGCGCTGGCGCCGCCCGGGCACGCGGCGATCGGCGCGGCGCTGGGCAACCCGGTGACGCGCTTCCTCGGCCGCGTCTCCTACGGCGTCTTCCTGTGGCAGATGCTGATCATCGTCGGTTGGTACGAGTGGCGCGACCGGGTGTTCCGCGGCGATCTGCTGCCCGATCTTCCGCTTCTGCTGGCGGCGACCATCGCAGCGGCGACGGCGAGCTACTACCTGGTGGAGCGTCCGGTTCAGCGGGTGGCGCGGGCGTGGGACCGGCGGGCGGAGGCCCGTCGGAGGGATCGGAGCCGGGCGGCCGCCGGTCCGGTGCCGCCCAGTTGAGCCGGATGGCGCCGCCGGTGCGGCGGCGGGCGCCGGGCCGCCACAGCTCGACGGCCAGGCGTCCGACGACGGCCAGGCCGAGCAGCTGCGGGACGAGGCTGTCCAGGGCGCCGGACGGCGCCGCCGGATTGCCGGTGATCTCCGGCCACACCGAGGCGATCAGGCATCCCGTCCCGGCCAGCATCAGCACGGCGGGCACCCACGGCGACGCCAGGACCCGGGCGTAGGCCGCGTCCCGGGTGCGCGCCCAGCCGCACGCCAGCGCGACGGGCAGCGCGACCGCCGCGCCCGGCAGCCCGGAGATCAGCCCGCCCAGCCCGGCCGCGGCCGCGATCGCCGCCCAGGCGGGCCAGCCCAGCCCGGCGGGCAGCGGGCCGAAGTCGGGCCTGCGGCGCCGGGACGGCCACAGCGCGAGCAGCAGCAGGACGGGCAGCAGCGCCAGCCCGCCCGGCACCGACACCCGCTGGGCGCGGTCGGGCTCGTAGGCGAGCCGGACGACGCCGTGCGTCCCGGCGGGCACGACCCAGCCCTGCTTCCACCCGTCCAGCCGGACGGGCCGCAGTTCGGTGCCGCCGACGGTGGCCCGCCAGCCGCTGTTGTAGTTCTCGTTGACGGTGAGGAACGAGCGGCGGTCGGCGTCCACCTGGACGCGGCGCGTCCCGGCCGACCATTCGAGCACCCGCACGGGGCGGCCCGCCGCCGAGCCGACCGCCGCGCCCGCCGCCGAGCCGACCGCCGCCGCCGAGCCGACCGGCGCGGCGCCGGCGTCGACGACGGCGGTCTCGACGCGGTAGGCGTCCTGCGGCGCGGACGCCAGGCGGTTGTCCCCGGCGCGCAGCGCGACCTGCCCGCAGGCGGTGAACCGCAGGGGGCGGCCCTCCAGCACGTCGCCCAGGGTGCCTTCGACGCGCGTGCGCACCGTGGCGCCGCCGAGCCGCAGCTCGGGGCCGAGGCCGCAGCCCAGCCGCAGCGGCGCCGACCGGATGTCGGGCAGCGCGCGCAGCCCCGGAACCTGCAGTTCGCTGATCTGGATGGGCTGCAGGCGCCCGTCGCGGGGGAACGTCAGGGTGAGCCGGTCGGTGGTCATCGGCGCGAACGTCAGCCTGCCCTGCGCGTCGGTCACCACCTCGCGGCTCTGGCCGCCGTACCCCTCCACGCGGACGCGCACCGGGCCGTTGGCGCCGGGCGGCCGCCGCAGGGTGATCGTGGAGACGCGTGTCGGTTTGCGCCATCGCAGCACGTAGGCGGGGGCGTCGTCGTCGGGATCGGCGATCCAGGCGGTGGCGGGGTCGCCGTCGAAGGCCGAACGCGGCTGGGCTGCGGGATGGTCGGAGATGACGGAGGTGGCGGTCACCCAGGGGCCGCCGCGCGCCGTGGTGTACCGCCGGATGAGCCGCCGGTCGGTGAGCACGGCCGTGCCGTACAGCCGCGTGCGGCCCGCCGCCGCGGCCGTGAACGTGCGGTCGAAGCCGCCGCCCTCCTCGTCGCGGACGCCGAGGTCGTCCGAGCACACCCAGCGCTGGGGGCCCTTCATGCAGTCGGGCGCGCCTCCGGGGGTGCGGCTCATCACGTACGTGGACGCCGGGACGTCCGGGAGGCGGTAGGTGCGGCCGACGGCCAGCCCGTCCACGGCCAGCTCGGCCACGGCCGCGCGGGTCAGCGCCGGGAACGCGGGCGTCGCGGCCAGGCCGGTGATGCGCAGCCGCACCCAGCGGGTCGTGCCCGGCGGTACGCGCAGCTGCTGCGGGGTGCCGTCGGGGCGGACGGCCTGGTCGAGGACGCCGCGTTCGGTCTGCACGGCGACGCGCGTGACGGCGGGGCCGAGCTCGTCGTCGCGGACGAACGCGGCGGTCAGCACGCCGATCTCGCGGGCGCGGGCGAAGTCGATCTGGAGCCACTGCCCGACCGGCCCGTTCCAGCCGCCGGTCTTCCAGGCGGTGGCGGGGTCGCCGTCGACGGCGGCGTACGGGGTGGCGGACGGGTCGTGCGCCTGCGGCACCCCGTCGGATCCGGACGCCGCCGACGACGCCGTGACGTTGCGGATCCCGGTGTACTCGGCGGCGGTGGCGTAGCGCCGCCAGCCGTCGTCGAGCACGTCGGACGCCTCGCCGCGTTCGGCGGCGGTCAGGGTCTGCGAGGTGTGGTGCAGCTCGCCGAAGTCGCGCCGCAGCAGCCGCGGCGAGTCGCTCACCGCCGCGGGTCCGCGCAGGTCGGAGGCGTCGTCGTCGAGCAGGACGGGACGGTCCGGCAGCACGCCGCCGTCGGCCATCGCCAGCAGCGACTCCGGACCGCCGTACACGCGCGGCGGGTCGGTCGCGTCCGCGAGCGCGACCACGTCGTCGGCGCCGGACACCTCGTACACCTCCAGCGGCGCCACCGGCTGGTCGAGGGCCGAGACCGCGTCGTCGACGGCCGCGCCGCCCACCGGCTGCCCGAACGAGGCGACCCGGCGCAGCCCGGGCGAGGCGTCGAGCGCCTGCCGCACCCGCCCCGGCCAGGCGCCGCGCAGCGTCTCCCGGCGCAGGTCGTTGCGGACCAGCACGTACCGCACGCCCATGCGCCCCAGGAACCGCGCCAGCCCGGGCGAGCCCTGCCCCGACCTGACCTGCAGGTCGACGGCGTCCAGCGCGCGCGTGTAGCCGGGGGATCCGGCGGGCACGAGCTGGCGCACGCCCCAGCGCGCCGACAGCAGCGGCTGGACGATGTCGTCCATCGGCCGCCCCCACAGGTACTCGCCGAACGACGACCCGGGCAGCGCCAGCACGGCCTGCCGTCCGGCGCGCGCGTTGAGCCAGGACGCCGCGTCCCGCCAGTACCCGGGCACGTCGGGGAACTCGCCCGGCCCCGAGAGCCCGTGCCGCACCGCCGTCGCGCCGATGCCGCCGACGGCCACGATCGCCGCGGTCTGCGCGGTGAGCAGGGTCCGCGCGCGGGCCCGCAGGGCGGACGCCCCGCCGGTGCCGCGGCGCGCGGCGGCCGCCATGACGGGCAGGTGCGCCAGGCCGAGCGCCAGCGGCAGCCGCACCACGGCGTCGAACTTGTGCAGGTTGCGCAGCGGCGCCAGCGGCCCGTCCAGCAGGTCGCGCAGCTGCGCGGCGAACGGGCCGGGCAGGTCGCCGCCGTGCCCGGCGGTGATGATCGCCAGTCCGGTCAGCAGCGTGACCAGCAGGAACGTGCGTTCGGGCAGCAGCCGGCCGAGCAGTCCGGCAAGGCCGAGCGCCGCGACGGCGCCGGTGCAGGCCATCGGCAGCGGGTCGAGCGCCAGGCCGTTGCCGAGCGGCCACCACACGGTGCCGTCCACGACCAGGTAGTTGATCCACCGTTCGGCGCCGCGCAGCACGTTGACCAGCCCGGTCGGGCCGGTCGTGGTGGCGGCCTTCTCGGTGTAGGTGAGCCAGGAGAACCCGTACGTGCCGGTGAGCAGCAGCGGGACCAGCCACCACAGGGACGCCGCCGCCACCGCCGCCGACCACCACGCCAGGATGCGCAGGCGGGGGGCGCGGCGCGGCCGGGTCAGCAGGTACAGGACGGGGACGACCAGCACCGCGACCGTCGCGGTGGCGTTGATGCCGCCGCAGCACGCCACGGCGAGCCCGGACCGCGCCGCCGCGCGGATGCGGCCGCCGCCCCGCACCGCGCCGACCAGCGGCAGCACGATCCACGGCAGCATCGCCACCGGCATGTACTCCGACGACAGCTGCCCCAGCGCCGCCACCGCGCCGGGCGCCAGCGCGTACGCCGTCCCGGCCAGCAGGCGGCCGCCGGGCGTGCCGATGCCGAGCCGCGCGGCCAGCGTGCGGACGCCGAGGAACGCCGTGCACATCAGCAGCGACAGCCACCACCGCTGGGTGATCCAGGCGGGCATGCCGACCAGGTCGCCGAGCGCGTAGAACGGCCCCATCGGGAACAGGTAGCCGACGGCCTGGTTCTGCAGCTGGCCGAGCTGCTCGGGGTCCCACAGGTGCAGCGCCCGGCCGAGGAACGCCAGCGGACGCACCGGCATGTCGATCTTGGTGTCGGCGAGGATCATGCCGGGGCGGGTGGAGAATGCCAGCGCGGTCAGGGCCAGGCAGCACACGGCGGCGCGCAGCCGGTCGCGCAGCCGCGCCGCCGCGTCCCCGGCGTCCGCCCCGGCCGCAGGGGGCGGGGCGGTGGCGGCCGGGTCCGCCTCACCCACGGCCATCTCGCCCCCCGTTCCTGTCCTGGATCCCCACACTTCGTCGCTTCGGCGGCGAGGTCGTCAGGGAGAGCCGTCCTCCGGGTGGCCGAGGAGGCGTTCCAGCGGGGTCGCCGTCCGCAGCACCCGCACCGCATCGCCGTGTTCGGCCACGAGCATGTCGCGGACGGGGCCCTCGACCACCTGCACGGCACCATCATGGGCGATGACAAGCGCGCGCTTGTCGCCGGTGGCCGCCGTCCCCGCGCGGACGGCAGAGGTCACCAGGCGGGCCATCCGGTCGGCGGTGCGCGCCCAGTCGAACTCGCCCGCCCAGCGTCGGCACGCGTCGGCGACCTGTTGCCGCCGCGACGGGTCGTCCAGCTCCTTCAGGGCGCGTTCGACGACGTCCGCCAGCGGCTCCCCGGGGGCGGCCAGCCAGCCGGTCACTCCGTCGCGGACCGCGTCGCGCAGGCCGTCGACGTCGTAGGCGACCGTGGGCACGCCGTGTGCCGCGGCCTCGATGACGCTCAGCCCCCACCCCTCGCCCTGGGACGCGCTCAGATGCAGGTCGGCGCGCGCCACCAGAGCCGCCTTCACGTCCTCGGGAACGTAGCCGTGCAGCGTCACCGTGTGGTCGAGCCCCCGGGCGGCGACCTCGTCGGCAAGGGACGCCCGCTCGGGCCCGTCGCCCACGATGTGCAGGCGCAGGGCGGGGTGGGAGGCGGCCAGGCGTTCGGCCATGTCGAGCAGGCGGCGCGTCCGTTTGTGCGGGACGAGCCGCGTCACGCACACCAGCTCGGGGTCGCCGCGCTCGGGCAGATCGGCGGGCGGCGCAACGGGAGCGGAGGCCACGCCGTTGGGCACGACGTACGTCGCCCCGTCCCAGCCCAACCGGTCCCGCACCGCGCGCAGGGTGGACGGCGACACGACCACGAAGGCGTGCCGGCGGTACGTCCACCGGCTGACCGGCCCCTCCAGGAACCGGCCGATCCGCGCCAGCCACCCGGGGAAGTACAGGCCGAACTGGGCGTCGTGCACGTGGTGCACCACGCAGAACACCGGGACCCGGCGGGGCAGCGCCCACGGGGTGAAGAACGGGATGCCGTTCTGGCAGTCGATCACCGCGTCGAGGGACCGGCGCCGTACCGCCGTCCACGCCAGCACCAGCGGGTAGACGGTGAACCGGCCGCCCAGCCGCGTGAACCGCACGCCCTCCGCGACCTCGCGGCGGCGCTGCCCGGGGGCCCGGCACGTCACGTAGCGGACGCGGGCGCCGCGTGCGGCCAGCCGCCGCGCCAGCTCCCAGGCGTACCGTTCGGCGCCGCCCGCCGCCGGGTGCCGGGGGTCGCGCCAGTTGACGACCGCCAGCCGCAGGCCGTCCAGATCGGCTCTCATCCGCGTCCGGCGCCCGAGACGGTCGGCAGCGGGACGGGCTCGGCGCGGGCGACGGGCACGGGCAGCCCGACCCGGCCCGCGCGGGCGCGGGCCGCCGGGCCCGTGCGGATGCGCAGCAGGTCGCGCAGGCACTCCAGGGAGTGGCGGCGCACCGAGAACGTGCTGCCCGGACGGTCGTGCCACACCACCGGGATGTCGGTGATCGGCGCACCGCGCCGCACGCAGTGCGCGAGCAGCTCGACGTCGAACGCGAACCCGGTCGTGCGCAGGTCGGCGGCGGCCGCGCGGGCCAGCGGGCCGGCGAAGAACTTGAAGCCGCACTGGGTGTCGGTCACCCCGCCCGCCAGGTCGCGGACGAGCCGGTTGAACACGACGGCGCCCAGGCGGCGCAGCGGCCGGCCGTACCCGTCGACGACCGATTCGGGGTGGCGGCGCGACCCGACCACGACCGGCCGTCCCGCGCTCAGCAGCGCCAGCACGCGGCGCAGCGCCGACAGCTCGGTGGCCATGTCGGCGTCGCAGAACCCCACGTAGGGCGCGCGCGTGGCGAGCATCCCGGCGCGCACGGCCGCGCCCTTGCCGCGCCGCTCGCAGGTCAGCAGCCGGACCGGGACGGGCCCGTCCCAGCCGCGCACGATCGCGGCGGTGCCGTCGGTGCTGGCGTTGTCGACGACGATGACGCCCGCGGCGACGGGCAGGGCGGCGAGCTCGGCGCACAGCCGCGACAGCCCCGCCGGGAGCCGCTCGGCCTCGTTGTAGGCCGGGACGACGATCTCGAGGACGGCGGGGCCGGAGGTGGGGGCGGCCATGGGGCCTCCGGACGGCGGGCGGCGGACCGCGGTCGCGCCGCGGTCAGCGGGAACCGTAGTTGTAGAGCGGCTTGATGACCGGGTCCTTCTGGGAGGCGCTGGCCAGCTGCACCGCGCCGAACGAGGCGACGGCTGCCAGCAGGACGCCGACCAGAGCGGAGATCGCGATGCGCATCAGTCGACCCTTCGACGGGGGTTACGGCCGAGTAGCGGGGTGCCCAGAGTAATGGCTGAGCCCAGACATGACCAGACGATCGCGATACCCGTGACGATCCAGGCGCCCGCGACGGCCGCGGTCGGCACTCGCTCGTCCGGCACGTCCGCCGCGCCCTCGATGCGGTACAGGACCAGGTCGCGGCCGCGCAGCACGACCTCGGCGCCGGCGAGCCGCCGTTCCTGCGGGCCTGCGTTGGCGGGGTCGTCGACCGCGACGTAGCGGACGCCTTCGCGGCGCAGCGCCTCGGTCAGCGGGGCGCCCGACCGGATCAGCGGGTCGAGGCGGACCGTGCGCGGGTCCTCGGCCGCGACGGTGGTGCCGTCCACGGTCACCGCGTCGTTGGCGATGACCCTGCGGTGCAGGTAGCGGGGCAGCGGGTCCAGGACGCGCCGTCCGTGGTTCCACTGCGGGCTCCGGTAGGCGGCCCAGGGAAGCAGCAGCACCGCGCCGGGCTGCTCGTCGGCGTGGACGATGTCGCGTGCCCGCGCCCAGTCGTCCGGGTAGTCGACGGCGCGCAGCTCCCCGGCGGCACCCCACGCCAGCGACGGCAGCAGCACCAGCGGGGTGAGCACCGCGCCTGCCGCGACCGCGTCCAAGCGCGCTTGCGCGGCCCGGTCGGCGGCCAGGCCCAGCCCCACGGCGACGACGACGGCCAGGGGCGCCGCGTACTGCTGCCCGTCGCGGAACACCGAGAACCCGGACCACAGTCCGATCAGCCCCTCCAGCACGGGCGCCGCCACGGCGCCCAGGGCCGCCACCGCGAAACCGACCGCCGCCGCCCCCGCCAGACCGCGTTTCCAGGGGGCGTCGGCGTTCGCGCACCATCGTCCGTAGGCGAACAACGCCACCAGCACGACGGCCAGCCACACCCCTGAGGTGACGGCGTTGCCGTATGCGGCGGGCACGGTCTCGCCGTTCCAGACGCCGCCGAGCAGCAGCAGGCTGCCGAGCGTCCCGAACGGGGTGTCCGCGCGCGCGGCGAACGCCTCCACCGCACTGCCGTCCCCCGGTACGCCCCCGGCACGCAGCAGCCCCGGTACGAGCCAGGGCAGGCTCAGCACGGCCAGCGCCGCGACGACCCGCAGCACCCCCGCGCCACGGCGCCGCGCCGCCGCCACGGCCAGCGCGGTGATGCCGGACACGGTCAGCGCGGCGAACCCCCCGATCGCGGCGGGCAGCAACGCGCGTATCAGACGGCGCCCGCCGCCCCGTGCGTCCGCGTCCGCCGCCGCTGCCACCACCCACGGCAGCGCCGCGTACCCCAGCAGCAGCGCCCACTGCCCCAGCAGCAGGCGCTCGGCGACGAACGGGTTCCAGGCGTAGCAGACCCCGGCCGCGAGCCTCGGCAGTATGCGCGGCGAGGGGACCAGCGACGCCGCCGCCGTGCACGCCATGACGAAGACGGCGAGCAGGACGAGTTTCTGTGCCGCGTCCCCCGGGAGGACGGTGGCGAGCGCCGTGACGAACGCGTCGCTGGGGACGTGCCGGGGCACCGTCCCGGTCACGCCGAACGTCCACGACGTGAACCCGGGGTCGGGCACGAACACCATGTCGTACGACAGCACGAACCCGGGCGCCAGGCCGGGGCCGAGCACGAGCAGCCCGAGCCCCAGCCCGGTCAGTGCGGGCAGGGGCCACCCCGCCCGCCACGTCCGTCCGCCCGCTGCCATCAGACGTCCGACGTTAACGCCTACCGGCCCGAGCTGTCCGTTCAGTCGCGGGGCAGGCCGAGGATGCGTTCGCCGATGACGTTCAGGTTGACCTCGGTCGTGCCGCCGCCGATGGTCATCGCGCGGGACGCCAGCAGGTGGCGGGTCCAGCGGCGGCGCAGCTCGGACTTCCACCCGCCGGTCAGGGCGCCCTCCTCGCCCAGCAGCGTGAAGCCGTACTCGGTGACGCGCTGCCCGTGCTCCATCGCCACCAGCTTGCGGACGTTGGCGGTCGCGCCCGGGTCGGTGCCGGAGATCTGCTTGAGGGTGGCGCGCAGGCCCAGCAGCGTGAACGCGTGCTCGTCGCAGGCCAGCCGGCCCAGCTCGTCGCGCACCACCGGGTCGTCGGCCAGGCCCAGCTCGCGGGCCAGCCGCACCAGGCGGGGCAGGTCGCCGCCGAGCTGGAAGGTGCTGGTCAGCCCGACCCGCTCGTTGGCCAGGGTGTTGCGGGCGACCCGCCAGCCCTCCCCCGGCTCGCCGACCACCAGCTCGTCGGGGACGAACACGCCGTCCAGGAACACCTCGTTGAAGACGGCGTCGCCGGTGCACTCGCGCAGCGGGCGGACGTCGATGCCCGCGGAGGCCATGTCGACCAGGAAGTAGGTCAGGCCGTCGTGCTTGGGCCGGTCCGGGTGGCTGCGGGCCAGGCAGATGCCCCACTGCGCGTCCCGGGCCAGCGACGTCCACACCTTCTGCCCGGTGATCCGCCAGCCGCCCTCGACCTTCTCCGCGCGCGTGGACAGCCCGGCCAGGTCCGAGCCGGCGCCGGGCTCGCTGAACAGCTGGCACCAGATGATCTCGCCGCGCAGCGTCGGCGGCAGGAACCGCTCCTTCTGGGCGGGCGTGCCGTACTGCACCAGCGACGGCACCACCCACCCGGCGATCATCAGCGGGACCGGCTGCACACCCGCCGCGGCCAGCTCCTGCCGGATGACGATCTGCTCGACGGGCCCGGCGTCGCGGCCCCAGGGCGTGGGCAGGTGCGGGGTGACCCAGCCGCCTTCGGCCATCGCGGCGCGCTGCCGCGGGAGGTCCATGGCGGCCATCTCGGCGATCCGCGGCCGGATCCGCTCGCGCAGCGGCGCGGCCTCCTCTTCGGGCAGGTCGATGTCGGCGGGGCGGCGCACGCCCGCGACCGCCAGTTCGGCCACCCGCGCCCGGGCCGCGCTCGCCCGGCCGAGCAGCGCGCGCAGCGTCAGCGCCCGCCGGTAGACCAGGTGCGCGTCGTGCTCGAAGGTGTAGCCGATGCCGCCGTGCACCTGGATGTTGCCCTCGGCGCAGGTCACGGCGGCGTCGGCGGCCAGCGCGTCGGCCACCGCGACCGCGTAGCGGCGCTGCTCGGGCGCGTCGGCGCCGGTCAGCGCGCGGGCGGCGTCCCACACGGCGGCGCGGGCGCGTTCGACGGCGATCAGCATCCGGGCGCACCGGTGCTTGACGCCCTGGAACTGCCCGATGGGGCGGCCGAACTGCTCGCGGGTCTTGGCGTAGGCGACGGCGTCGTCCAGCGCGCGCCCCGCCACGCCGCACGCCTCGGCGCCCAGCAGGACGACGGCGATGGCGTGCACGTCCACGTCCGGGGCGAGCAGGCGCTCCTCCGGCACGTCGGCGCCGGCGAGCGCGACCGCCGCAACGGGACGGGTCAGGTCCAGCGACTCCAGCTCCGACACCTCGACCCGGTCGCGGCCGACCGCGGCCCAGCGGTCCCCGACCGGCACGACGAACACGTCGGCGGCCGCCGCGCCCAGCACCGGCGGCCCGCCGAGGCCGCCGAGCGCCACGCAGCCGGTGCGCGAGCCGTCCGCCAGCCCCGGCAGCAGCTCGGCCTTGACCGCTTCCGAGCCGCCCGCGGCGATGACGGCGGAGGCCAGGACGGTCGGCAGGTACGCGCCCGGGGCGAGGGCCCGGCCGAGCTCCTCCAGCGCGACGGCCTGTTCGAGCAGGCCGAAGCCCTGGCCGCCGTACCCTTCGGGAAGGTGCAGCCCCGGCAGCCCCTGCGCGGCGAGCGCCGCCCGGAACCCGCCGTCGTCGGCCTCCCGGACCGCTTTGGCCGTGATGTGCCGCCCGGCGAGCCCGCGGACCGCCTCCGCCAGCCGTTCGTGTTCCTCCGTCAACCCGATCGCCATGCCCGGCCCCTTCTGCTCGGCGTGCGGCGCACAGCCTAATAGAACGGCATTCGGTTGCCGAGAGGGAGACCGCCCCGAAGACGGCGAAGGGGCCGAGGGCCGGTGAGGCGGCGCCGGTCAGGCGGTGCCGGTGCGGGGCGCGGGCTTGATCCCGGACAGGAACCGGTTGACGTCCGGCCACATCTTGCGGTGCGTGTTCGGCAGCGACGCGAACACCACCGCCGGGGCGGGCTTGCCGGTGTCGATCACGGCGGTCGCCACCACCTCGCCGGTGGCGCGCACCCCGGCCCGCTTGTAGGTCAGGTACGAGGCGACCAGCCAGCCCTGGCGGCCGCCCACCGGCAGCGCCTGCGACGCCAGCGGCTCCGTCTTGTGCGGGAACTGGTAGTACGTGGCCTCGATGTCCTTGGCGGCCAGGACCGCCACCGACCGGACGCTCGACGGCCCGTCGTAGGAGGCGCGCAGCGCCGGGGCGAGCGTGCCGGTGAGCAGCTGCCCGTACCAGATCCGCCCGCCGTTGCGCTCGGTGACCAGGATCTGCTGCCCCGACCAGCCCGACACCGCGAGCTTGTTCTGCTTGGTCGGCACCTGCCAGGGCTTGGCCAGCCGCGGGTAGGACAGGCCCGCGTGGGCGTCGGTGACCTGCGCCAGCACCTTGCTGGGCCGCCCGGGGAAGCGGCGCAGCGGGCGGTCGGCGGGCAGCGACACCGCGGGCGCCTGCACGCCGCGCGCCGCCGCCCCCTTCTCCTCGCCGGAGCCGGAGTCGTCGTCGCCGCGCTGCTTGACGTAGTAGACGGCGCCCGCCGCCAGCAGCCCCAGCACGAGCAGCCCGACGCCGCCGTACAGCGCCAGCCGCGACCGGCCGCCCTCCTCGTCGCCGCCCGGCGCGGTGGAGCCGCCCAGCTTGGCGTCGGCGGCCGCCTCGTCGGCCATCCACGCGGGCATCTGCCAGTTGCCGCTGCTCGGGCGGCCCGGCTTGGCGGGGGTCGCGGTGGTGGACGTCGGCGCCTGGTACCGCGGATCGGCGGCGCCGTCCGCGTCCGGCCCGGAGCCGTCGAACAGCTCGCCCTCCCACCGGTCGCCCCGGTCGGCCTGCCCGGTCTGCTCGCCCTGCTCCTCGTCCGCCGGCCGGTCGGCCCGGTCGCCGGCCCGGGCGGCCGCCGCCCCGGCCGCGGCCCCGGCGGGCTTGGCATCCGGTATGGGCGCGACCTTGACGTCCTCGGCCTCCGGCGGCGTGGCGCCCGAGCGCTCTCCCCTCTCGCTACCGTCGCTCATCTCGGTCCAGCGCGCGTCGCGCTCCCCCTGATCGGACATGCGGCACACGTTACGCGAAGATCACTGCGGGCACTCCGGCCCCCAGTCACACTCAGGAAACAATCAGCCGTTCCCGCACCATCAGTGTGGCGCCCGCCACCGCGGCGGGCATCAACACCACCGCCGCCAGCGGCACCAGGAACGTGACGAACGTCGCCACGCCGAACCCGACCGCCAGCGGCCGGTTCCGGCGCAGCACCGCGAGCCGGTCCCGGCGCAGCAGGCCGCGGCGTCCCAGCGCCACGGAGGTCAGCTCGGCGGCCAGCAGGTAGCCCGACACGCACGCCGCCACCACCGGAACGACGGTCTGGCCGACGACGGGCAGGAACCCGCAGGCGAAGAAGAGCACGGCGAACAGCAGGGCGATCAGGCCCATCACGATCGCGTCGCCGACCGCCCGCCCGATCTGGGTGAGCAGCGGCACGTCCGGCTCCGGCGGGGCGCCGCCCTGCGACTCCTCCACCCGCACCGAGATCGCCTCGTAGAACGGGTCGCCCACCAGCAGCGTCACCGCGGTGAACGTCACCACCGCCAGGAACAGCGCCGCCCCGACGATCGCCGCACCGGCGACGACCCGCGCGGCGCCCCGCAGCCCGGACGACCAGTCGTCGGCGAACGGCGTCACCCACCCGGCCATGTCGCCCAGGTTCCACACCAGCGCGATCAGCCCCGCCGCGTACGCCGCGAGGACGATCAACGCCGGGATCAGTCCGAACAGCCACTGCGCGGGACGCCGCGCCACCCAGGCCAGCCCCCGGAACAGGTAGCCGACCCCGTTGAACAGGTCCTTGAACCACGACGGGCGGGGCGCCTCCGCGCCGCCCGGCGTGTCCATCCGGCCCATCGGCACCTGCGGTGCCGCCGGGCCGTGCGGGCCCGCCGGCACCGGTCGCCCCGTCCGGCCGGGGGTTGCGCCCGGCCCGTGCTGCTCGTACGGCTGAACCACGCCCCCAAATTAGCGGCCTTGGGATCACTCCGCGATCGGGGCGTCGCGCTGGGCCGCCGACCCGCGCCCGCGGAGGCGCGCCTGGTGGACTTATGCGATCATGGTGTGAATCACATCTCCCCGCGTCGTTGAGGGTGATGCGCATGTCCGGCGCCCTGGACCGCCGTCTTGAGTCGTTCTCGCCCTCGCTGGCGTGGGCGGTGGTGCTCACCGCGCTCGCGTTCTCCGTGTTCGGGCTGGGTCAGGCGGTCCGCGAGGACCGCGCGGCCGACCGCGCCGCGGCCGGTGACGGACGCGCGGGCGTGTTCGTCGCCGACTCGCAGAGCTGCGGCCGCGGCGGATGCCACTGGTACGGGACCTTCACTCCCGACGGCGCCCCGCAGGACGGCGCCTCCGGCGTCCGGCTGCGCGGCGTGGACGCGGACGCCGTCGCCCGCGGCGACCGGATCCCCGCCCTCGACGTGGGGGCACCCGACTCCGTGTACGCGGCGGACGGCTCCCCGGAGCGGGGCGAGGCCATCTCGGCACTGGTGTTCGGGCTGCTGTTCGGCGCCATCGGTCTCGTCGGCGCGGCGGTCCTGGCCGTGCGGACGCCGTGGGCCGAGCTGCCCGGGCGCCTGCGGGCCGTCGACCCGGCCGAGGCCCTGCGCACCTGGGCGCGCGAACTGTTCACCGCGGACCGCTGGGGCTGGAGCGCCCGGGGACCGTCCGCGGTGCCGGTGAAGATCGTCCGAGCGCCCGCGCGGACCTACGGCTGGGCGCTCGCCTACCCGTTCGTGCTGCCGGCGGCGATCGGCTCCGCCGGGGCGGGCACCGAGCTGCTGCTGCACGACGACCCCGCCGGTTTCGACGAACTGCTGTTCAACCTGTTCTTCGCCGCCGCGCTGGCGGTGCCCGTCACGCCGGCGGTGCAGATCGGCCGGATGCTGCTGCTGCGGCCGAGGCTGCGGGTGCGCGACGACGAGATCGTCATCCGTGACAGCGTGCTGCTGTGGAAGGCGGCGCGGATCCGGCGCGCGGACATCGCCGCCGTCCGGGCGACCGGCGAGAACACCGGCGGCCGCCTGGGCGCGGACGGGCACGCCGAACTGACGCCGTTCCGGGAACCGCTCAACCTCGACCTTCTGCTCCGCACCGGCGTGCGCCTGCCGGGACGGCGCCGCAGATGGGGCAACTGGATCTGGCTCATCAGCCGGGGCACGGACCGGCGCCTGGCCGACCGCCCCCTGCTGCCCCGGCGCGGCGAGCGGTACCGCCGGATCTCGCTGCGCGTCAGCGACCCGGAGCGGGTGGCGGACGACCTGCGCCGCTGGCTGGGCGTCCCGGAGACGCCGCCCCGCCGGCCGGGCTTCGAGCCCGCCGACCACTTCCTCTACGGCAGGCGCGCCGTCCGCACCGGCACCGGCGACCGGTCCCTCACGATCAAGGAGACGTCGGCACCGCAGCCCGTGCTCGCCGAGATCGCCAACGACGGCGCCGCCCGCATGCGCGTCCTCGCGGGCCGCCCCGGCCTGCGCGCGGGGGAGCCGCTGGCGTCGGTCCCCGGTGGCGCGTCCGCCCGGCTCGTCGTCGACGGCGGGGCGCGGCTGCGGGTCAAGGCGGCGGGCGCCTGGACGGTCGCGTTCGGCGGCCCGGAAACGGCCCGCGCGTTCGACCGGACGGTCTCCGGCCGCGGACGCGACGTGGTCAGGTACGAGGGGCCGCCCGGCATCGGCATCCTCACCGAAGGCGGGGCCGACGAGGTGCTCCTGCGCGGCGCCGACCTGGCCCTCCGGCACAGCGTGGGGCAGGTCGTGCCCGTCGAGCGGCGGGGACCGCAGCCGGCCGCGCTCGCCTCCGGCTGCTCGTTCGCCGTCCCGGCCGGAGCCGTTCTGGAAGTGCGCGCGGACGGCGCCTGGACCATCGAGGTCCTGCCGCTGCGGCAGATACCGGGCACCCCGGACCTGCTGGACGGGCCGGGCACGGACCATGTGCACCCGTTCGGCGTCTTTTCCGTGCAGGGCGCGCACCCGGCGGTGCTGTTCTACACCGGCCCGGCGGCGCGCCTGGAGACGTCCTTCCGGGGGAAGGGCGGCTTCGCCGTGCACCGCCTCACCGAAGGGCTCGCACCGGCCGCCGACGGCGACGCGCCGATCGACCTGCAGCCGTGGACGCTGCTCCAGGTCAGCACCAGCGGCTCCGGCCGCTGGCGGCTGCGCGCGGCCGTCACGGCGGGCACCACCCGCTCTGACGCCTCACAAGTCCGGGAGGACGCGCCCGCGCGGTGCTCCGCGTCCGCCGCCGGCTTCGATCGCCGGCGGCGGACGCGGAGCCGGAGCGCGTCACCGGGTCACCACTGCTCGGCGCGCTCCTCGGCCAGCAGCTTCAGGCCGGAGTCGGTGCGCTCGTAGCGGTTCATCACCGACAGCGGCGGCGAGTACACGTGCACGCTCACGGCGGGCGCCGTCGAGGTGTTGCGCACGTCGTGGATGTAGTCGGGGCCGAACGCGCGCGTCTGCCCCGTGCCGACGTGCCGCGTGCCGCCCAGGTCGTCCTCCTCCAGCTCCCCCAGGGCGACGGCGAACGCGCCGCGCGAGCCGCCGTGGTCGTGCAGGCCGGTGGACTGGCCGGGCAGCCAGCTGATCAGCCAGACCTCGTAGTCCTCGTCCTGGTGCAGGCGCTCGTACCAGCGCCCGTCGGGGTTGAGCCGCACGCGCCACAGCCAGTCGCTCGGATCGGCGGCCAATGCACTGGCCATTTCGGCCAGCTTGCCGGCGGTCGCGGGCCCAGTGGTGGGCCCAGTGGTGGGCCCAGTGGTGGGCGCGGTCGTGCTCGCGGTCATGGTGTTCTGGTCCCTTTCCTCGTCGCTTCGGCTCGGCTCAACGCTCGGCGCGGCGACACAGGTCGCTGGCCTGCCGCCGGAAGTCGACGTGCAGGCGCGACCAGAGGGAGGCTCCGGGACGCATGGCGACCAGCATACCGGGTTTCGGACCATGCCAGTCGGAATTATGGGTTGACCCCGCCGGGCCCCGCCCGCCCCCGCGGGAGGGGTGGCGGTCACGCGCCGCCGGGGGCGGGCGACGAGGCCAGGAGGGCGCGCAGCACGTAGGGCATGACGCCGCCGTGCAGGTAGTGCTCGACCTCGCGGGGGGTGTCGAGCCGCACCTGCGCCTTGAAGGTGACGTCCCCGGCGTTGACGGTGACGTACGGGGGCACCACGCCGTCGTTGAGGGCCGCCAGGCCGGTGACGGTGACGGTCTCCTCCCCGGTCAGGCCGAGCGCGTCGGCGCCCTCGCCGGGCCGGAACTGCAGCGGCAGGATGCCCATGCCGACCAGGTTGGAGCGGTGGATGCGCTCGTAGGACTCGGCGATGACCGCCTTGACGCCCAGCAGGGCGGGCCCCTTGGCGGCCCAGTCGCGCGACGACCCGGTGCCGTAGGCGGCCCCGGCGACGACCACCGTGGGGACCCCCGCGTCCCGGTAGGACAGGGCCGCCTCGTAGATGGACGTGACCTTGCCGCCGTTGAGGAAGTCGCGGGTGTAGCCGCCCTCGGTGCCGGGGGCGACCTGGTTGCGCAGCCGGACGTTGGCGAAGGCGCCGCGCATCATGACCTCGTGGTTGCCGCGGCGCGAGGCGTAGGTGTTGAACCGGTCGGGGGTGACGCCGAGCCCGGACAGGTGCCGGCCGGCGGGGCTCGCCGGTGGGATGGCCCCGGGCGGCGACATGTGGTCCGTGGTCACCGAGTCGCCCAGTTTCACCAGTATGCGGGCGCCGACGATGTCCTCGGCGGGCTTCGGGCGGCGGGTCAGGCCGTCCAGGTAGGGCGGGCGGCGGATGTAGGTGGACGCCTCGTCCCAGGGGAAGGTGTCCGACTCCGGCGCGTCCAGGCCGCGCCACCGCTCGTCGCCGCCGAACACGTCGGTGTAGCGGCGGGCGAACATCTCCGGTTCCAGCGACGACGCGACGACCTCGCGGATCTCGGCGTCGCTCGGCCAGATGTCGCGCAGGTGGACGGGCCGGCCGTCGGAGCCGGTGCCGAGCGGCTCGGTGAGCAGGTCGATGTCCATCGTCCCGGCGATGGCGTAGGCGACGACGAGCGGCGGGGACGCCAGGTAGTTCAGCGCGACCTCCGGCTGGATGCGCCCCTCGAAGTTGCGGTTGCCCGACAGCACGGCGGCCACGGTGAGGCCGTGGTCGCGGACCGCCCGGGACACCTCGTCCACCAGCGCCCCGGACGCGCCGATGCACGTCATGCAGCCGAACCCGGCGAGGTGGAAGCCGAGCGCCTCCAGGTGGCGGGTGAGGTCGGCCTTGGCGTAGTAGTCCATGACGACCCTGGACCCCGGGGACAGGGTGGTCTTGACCCAGGGCCGCCTGGTCAGCCCCCTGGCGACGGCGTTCCTGGCCAGCAGCCCGGCCGCCACCATCACGGCGGGGTTGGAGGTGTTGGTGCAGGAGGTGATCGCGGCGAGAGCGACGGCGCCGTGGCCGAGGCGGTGCTCGGTCCCGTCCAGGACCACCGGCACGCCGGACGCGGCGCCGTCGGCCGGGCCGGGCGGCAGCGAAGCCCGGAACGCCGACTTGGCGGCGGTGAGCGGCACCCTGTCCTGCGGGCGGCGGGGCCCGGCGATGGACGGCACGACCGCGGACAGGTCCAGCTCGACCTCCTCGGTGAAGGCGGTCGGCGCCTCGGGGTCGTGCCACATCCCCTGCTCCTTGGCGTACGCCTCCACCAGGGCGACCTGGTCGGCGTCGCGGCCGGTGAAGCGCAGGTAGCGGACGGTCTCCTCGTCGATGGGGAACAGGGCGCAGGTCGAGCCGTACTCGGGGCTCATGTTGGCGATGGTGACCCGGTCGGCCACGGGCAGCGCGGCGACCCCCGGGCCGTGGAACTCCACGAACTTGGCGACCACGCCGTGCCCGCGCAGCAGCTCGGTGATGGTCAGCACCAGGTCGGTGGCGGTGGCGCCGGGCGGCAGCCGCCCGTGCAGCCGGACGCCCACGACGGGCGGCAGCGGCATGGCGATCGACTGCCCGAGCATCGCGGCCTCGGCCTCGATGCCGCCGATGCCCCAGCCGAGGACGCCGAGCCCGTTGACCATGGTGGTGTGCGAGTCGGTGCCCAGGCAGACGTCGGGGAACGCCCAGCCGTCCCGCACCATCACCACGCGCGCCAGGTGCTCGACGTTGACCTGGTGCATGATGCCCGTGCCCGGCGGGACGACGGTGAAGTTCCGCAGCGACTTCTGCCCCCATTTGAGGAACCGGTAGCGCTCGCGGTTGCGTTCGTACTCGATCTCGGTGTTGCGGGCCAGGGCGTCGGGACGGCCGAACACCTCGGCGATCACCGAGTGGTCCACCACCAGTTCGGCCGGGATCAGCGGGTTGACGCGGGAGGGGTCGCCGCCCAGGCCGGCCATGGCGTCCCGCATGGCGGCCAGGTCGACCAGGGCGGGCACGCCGTTGGTGTCGTGCAGGAAGACCCGGGCGGGCCGCAGCTCCAGCACCTGCTGCCCGGCCCGGTCCGGCCGCCAGTCCGCGAGCGCCCGGACGGCCGCTGCGGAGTCGGCGCCGTCCTGGTGGCGCAGCAGGTTCTCCAGCACGATCTTCAGGCTGTACGGAAGGTGCGCGGGGGCGAGGTCGGCGACGCGGTGGAAGAGCAGCCGCCGATCCCCCACGCGCAATGTCGCGCGGGTGCCGAACGCGTCGTGCTCGGACGCGACCGTCGCGGTGGGGGCGGAGCTCATGGTCTGCCTGCCTCTCTGGTGGTTGTCGGGTCGTGGACGGTCAGTTGGGGGTGGGGCCGCCGGATACGCCCTCGCCGATGAGGACGCCTTCGGGGAACGCCGGGACGCAGAACGTGTTGACGTGCCCGTCCTCCGCCAGCCACTCGGCGGCCACGGCCTTCCAGGCCGCGTAGTGCGGGGCGGAGCGGTGCTCCTGGTAGAAGGCCGCCTCGTCGCGGTAGACCTCGTACAGGACGAACCGGTGCGGGTCCTCGGCCGTGCGCAGCACGTCGAACCGCAGCATCCGGGTTCGCGGCGGCCGGCCTGCGCGTTGGCCCGGATCCCGGCCAGGAACTCCGCGGCCTTGCCGGGCCGCACCTGGAGCGTGACGATCACGACGAACATCAGGCTCCGGCCTCCCGGGGGCCGGGCGGGCCGAGCACGGCCGCCGCGTCGATGCCGCACGAGCGGGCCAGGCGGTCCAGGTCGCGGCGGGTCTTGGCGGGCAGCGCGACGCCGTCGCGGGCGGCGGCCGCGGCGTTGCGGTCCTCGATCTCGCCGGGGTGGAAGATCTCCTCGAAGCCGGGGGCGAGCGGCACCGCCTTGGTGAGGCCGATGAGGTCGCCGAGCCGCCGGTCGAACTCCCCCCGGTCCAGGAACGCCTCCACCCGCAGGGCGATCAGCAGGTGGCCGCAGCCGCTGCGCCGGTCGGGCACGTAGGGGCCGGCGACGCCGGTGGCATAGGAACTGCCGGTCAGGACGCCCGACAGCACGTCCATCATGAACGCGATGCCGTAGCCCTTGTGCCCGGCCATGGGCAGCACCAGGCCGTCCAGAGCGGTCCGCGGGTCGGTGGCCGGGGTGCCGTCGGGGCCGATGGCCCAGCCGTCAGGCAGCGTCTCGCCGCGTTCCAGGGCCGCGTAGATCTTGCCGCGGGCGACCGTGGTGTTGGAGATGTCGAGGACGACGCCGCCGGGCACGGCGATCGACCAGGGGTTGGCGCCGACCGTCTTGGCCCGCCCGCCCCACGGCGCCATCGCGGGGCTGCCGTTGGTGGTGAGGATCGCGACGCAGCCCTCATCGGCCATCATCCGGGTGAAGTAGGCGGCGGTGCCGAAGTGGTTGCCGCCGCGGACGGCGACCGCGCCGACGCCGTGCTCGCCGGCCCGGCGCACGGCCTCGCGGGCCGCGCGGGCGGTGATCACCTGGCCGACGCCGTCCCGGCCGTCCAGCACCGCGACGGCCCCGCCGTCGACGACGGTCGCCACCTCGGTCACCGGTCGCATCGCCCCGGAGCGGATGCGCTCGACGTACCAGCCGAGCCGCAGCATGCCGTGCGACGGGTGGCCCCACATGTCGGCGGTGACCAGGCTGTCGGCGACCAGGGCGGCGTCGTCGCGCGGGACGCCGACCGCGGTGAGGATGCCGGTGCCGAGCTCCACCAGGTCGGAGGCGGGGACGGTCATCGGCGGCTCCCGGCGGGCGTGCCTGTGCCGTGCCGGGCCTGCAGGTCGGCCGCCTGCTCGGGCGTCAGCGGCCGGGTCGGTTGGTCGCGCAGCAGCAGCCATAGGCGGGCGGTCTCCTCCAGTTCCTCGAGGGCGTCGGCGGCTCCGGCCAGGTCGGCGCCGGCGACCACCGGGCCGTGGTTGGCCAGCAGGAAGGCGTGGGCGGTGGCGGCCGTGCGCTCGGCGAGCGGCTCCAGCGCGGTGTCGCCAGGGGCGTGGTAGGGCAGCAGCGGCAGCCGTCCCACCCGCATCGCGTAGTAGGCGGTCAGCGGCGGCAGCGCGTCGTCGGGGTCGACCTCGGCGTGGCACGACACGGCGACCGAGTGGGTGCTGTGCGTGTGGATCACGGCGCCCGCGCCGGGCCGGGCCCGGTACACCGCGGCGTGCAGGAACGCCTCCTTGGACGGGCGCGGGCCGGACAGGTGCGTTCCGTCGAGCCCGACCAGCGCCAGGTCCTCGGCGGTCAGCGACGCCAGCGAGCCGCCGGTCGGGGTGACCAGGAACCCCTCGTCCACGCGGACGCTGATGTTGCCGGTGCGGCCGTGGGTCAGCCGCCGCGCGAACAGCGACGCGCCCAGCGCGACGATCTCTTCACCGATCACTGTCACTCGGTCTCCTCCAGGGCCCGGACGAACAGGTCGCCGCGGCCGAAGTTGCCGGACTTGAGCAGCAGTGCGAGGCGGGGCTCGCCGGTCGTCAGGCACCAGGGCACGCCGCGGTCGGCCTCGCCGGTCACCACGACCGAGCCGATCCCCAGGCCCCGCACGACCGCGCCGGAGGTCTCTCCCCCGGCCACGACGATGCGGCGGACGCCCAGGTCCACCGCGTGCCGGGCGGCGGCGGCCAGCGCCTGCTCCACCGCCTCGGCCGCCCCGGCGTCGCCGCGCTCGCCCGGGGCGGCCGAGGAGTACACCATGACGGGGCCGCGCCCGGCGTGGTCGTCCAGCCAGGCGCGCACCCCGGCCGCCGGGTCGCCGGGGGCCGCGGGGTCGAGCCGGTAGGACGGGAACACCTTGCGGGCGTGCTCGACCTGCTCGAGCGTGGCCGCCGAGCAGCTGCCGCTGAGCACGATGGCCGGCCCGTGCGGCAACCGCGCCCGCTCCGGCCCGGTGACGCCCGCTCCGGCGGCGTCCGCTCCGGCGGCGTCCGGGCCGGTGAGCAGGTGCCCCACCGCGCGGGCCAGCCCGGCGGCGCCGGTGACGACCGGCAGGTGCGCGGTGCCCTCGGCCAGGGCGGTCAGCTCCTCGCCGCAGGTGGCGTCAGCCACGACATGGCGGACGCCGCGCCGCCCCAGCTCCTCCAGCGCATCGCGGACGGCCGCCCCGCCCCGGCGGACCACCGGCAGCGGCAGCAGGCCGACCGGGTGCGGGGTCTGCCGGGACAGCACGGCCACCAGGTCCGGGTCCGTCATCGGGGTCAGCGGATGGTGCCGCATCGACGTCTGCGACAGCAGCCGGTCGCCGACGAACAGATGCCCCTGGTAGACGGTGCGGCCGTGCTCGGGGGCGGCGGGGCACACCACCGTCTGGGCCGTGCCGGAGGCGTCCAGCACGGCGTCGACGATCGGGCCGATGTTGCCCTCGTCGGTGGAGTCGAACGTCGAGCAGTACTTGACGTACACCCGGGGCACGCCGTGCCCGGCCAGCCACTCGCGCACGGCCAGCGACGCCGACACCGCCTCGGCGACCGGCGCCGTCCGCGTCTTCAACGCCACCACGACCGCGTCGCACTCCGGCAGCGGCGCGTCCGCGCCCGGCGGTCCGAACAGCAGCGCGGTGCGCGCTCCCGCCCGCCGCAGCGCGGCCGCGACGTCGGTGCCGCCGGTGTAGTCGTCGGCGATGCACCCGAGCAGCGGCCCCCGCCGCGACGCGGCGCTCATGGCGCCTCCGCCGGGTCGAGCAGCCGCCGCCGCAGCGCCTTGGCGGCCATCAGCGGCGGGCTGAGCACGGGGACGGGCAGCCGCTCGGCCAGCTCGGCGTGCACCGGGGTCAGCGAGTACTGGCCGAGCACGAACAGGTCCACCGACCCGGCGTGCGCGTCGGCCGCGGCGGTGAGCGACTCCAGCAGCCGGTCGCGGTCGCCCGCGGCCGCCGCGCCGGCCGCCCCGGCGGCGGTCACCCCCACCAGCCGGGTCGGCGCCGCACCGGACGGCCCGGCACCGCGGGACAGCACCGCCTCCAGGCGCCGCACCGAGTCGGCCACGGCCGAGTCCAGCGAGCCGATCACCGCCGCCCGGGCCGGCCGCCGGGCGGCGACCTCGCCGAACATCGCCTCGTCCGAGCCCATCACCGGCACCGGGTGCAGGCCGCGGGCCAGCTCCGCGGCCGGCCCGTACATCGAGCACGACAGCAGGACGGCGTCCGCGCCGCCGCGGACGGCGTGGTCGATCAGGGCGAGCATGCGGCGGCACAGCTCGGGGGTCATGCCGCCGGCGGCGTCGGCGTCGGTCACCAGCCGGTCGTCCAGCAGGTGCCAGATCCGGGCCTCCGGGAAGCCGTCGCGCAGGCCCCGCGTGGCCGGGGCCATGGAGGCGGCCGCCGCGTTGACGACCGCCACCGTGGCCGGGGTCCGCTCCGCCGCCATCACAGCCGCTCGACGGTGGTCGCGACGGACTCGGCGAACTCGCGGGTCCCGGCGGTGCCGCCCATGTCGGCGGTCTTGGTGCCGGCCTGCACGGTCGCCGCCACGCCCTTCTCGATCAGCGCGGCGGCGTCGCGCAGCGCCTCGTCGCCGTGCCGGCCGCCCAGCCACTCCAGCAGCATCGCCGACGACAGGATCATCGCGGTGGGGTTGGCCTTGTCCTGCCCGGCGATGTCGGGCGCCGAGCCGTGCGCGGCCTGCGCCATGGCCCGGTCGTGCGAGGCGTTGATCGACGGGGCGATGCCCAGCGACCCGGCGATCTCCCCGGTCAGGTCGGACAGGATGTCGCCGAACATGTTCTCGGTGACCAGCACGTCGAACTCGGCGGCGCGGCGCAGCAGGTGCACGGTCATCGCGTCGATGTGGTAGTCGTCCACGGCGACGTCGGGGTAGTCGGCGGCCACCTCGCGGCACACGTCGCGGAACAGGCCGGTGGTGAGCTTGAGCACGTTGGCCTTGTGCACGATGGTGACCTTGCGGCGGCGCCGGCGCGCCAGCTCGAACGCCTGCCGCGCGATGCGCTCGACCGCCGGGCGGGTGATGATGCCCATCGCGATGGCCACGTCCGGGGCCGGCATGTACTCGCCGGTGCCCCGGTAGGTGCTGCGGTCGGCGTAGAACCCCTGGGTGTTCTCCCGCACGACCACCAGGTCGGTGCCCGGCACGATGGCGTCGGCGTCGTCGAGCGCCTTGGCCGGGCGGATGTTGGCGAACAGGTCGAAGTGCTTGCGGATGGTGCCGCTCGGGTTGAGCTTGGAGCGGTGCGGCTCGGGGTAGGCGGCGCTGTCGTGCGGGCCCAGCAGCCAGCCGTCCAGGTCGGCCAGCGCCTCCAGCGTGGCGGCGGGGACGGCGTCGCCGTGCTCGTCGATGGCCGCGCGGCCGAGCGGCAGGTCGACCCATTCCACGGCCCCCGCCCCGGCGGCGGCGAGGGCGGCGTCGACGATCCGCACGGACGCGGGGACGATCTCCGGTCCGATGCCGTCGCCCGGCAGGACGCCGAGACGGTAGGTCTTGGTGGTCACGTGGTGAATTTCCCTTCCGTATTGGTTCGTGGCGGCTCGGGCCGGTCGCGGGCCGGCCCGGGCTCGTCAACCGGAAACGGTGGTGAGGGCCTCGATGTCGGGGGTGACGACGTCGGTGGTCGGGTACAGCAGGCACACCTCGGGGTCGACGGCCAGGGTGATCTCACCGGTCAGGCCGGGGCGCCCGGTGGCGACCTGCACCGCGTGGTCGCCCAGCCGCACGTCGTACTCGAAGCGCGCGCCGACATAGCTGCTGGACAGCACGGTGCCGGTGAGGACGTTGGCGTCCGGCGGCGGCTGCCGGTCGGCGGTCAGCACCTTGATGCGTTCGGGCCGGACGGCGACGGTGACGCGCTGCCCGGCCTCGACGCCGGCCTTCGCCGCGCGGGTCCGCACCCGCCGGCCGTTGCAGTCCAGGACGACCTCGGTGCGCCCGTCCGACGCCGCCGCGACCTTCCCGGTCAGGAAGTTGCAGCGCCCGACGAACGCGGCGACCCCGGCGGTCGCCGGCTCCTGGTAGATCTCGGTGGGGCTGCCGACCTGCACCAGGTGCCCTTCGGACATCACGGCGATGCGGTCGCTGAGCGCCAGCGCCTCCTCCTGGTCGTGCGTCACGTAGACGGTGGTGATGCCCAGGTCCTCCTGCAGGCGCTTGAGCCAGGCGCGGGCCTGCTCGCGCAGCTGGGCGTCCAGGTTGGACAGCGGCTCGTCCAGCAGCAGCACCGTCGGCGAGTAGACCAGCGCGCGGGCCAGCGCGACCCGCTGCTGCTGGCCGCCCGACAGCTGGTGCGGGTAGCGGTCGCGCATGTCGGCCAGGCCGACCTTCTCCAGCGCCTCGCCGATCAGCGCGGTCTGCCGCCGCCGGTCGACCTTGCGGATCCGCAGCGGCAGGGCCAGGTTCTGGGCGACCGTCATGTGCGGCCACAGCGCGTACGACTGGAACACCATGCCCAGGTTGCGTCCCTCGGGCGGGACGAACGTGCGGGAGGCGGTGTCCACCATCGTCCGGTCGCCCACGGCGATGCTGCCGGTGGTGGGCCGTTCCAGCCCCGCGACGCAGGACAGGGTGGTGGACTTGCCGCAGCCGCTGGGGCCGAGGAGGGTGAAGAACTCCCCGTCTCTGATCGTCAGGTCGATGCCGTGCAGCACCGTGGTGGCGGCGAACTTCTTCGACAGGTGCGAGATGGTGACGTCAGGCATCCTTGTGCCCTCTCATGAGCAGCCCGGCGACGGCGACGACCGCCGCGGTGATGACGATCTGCAGGGTGGCCAGCGCCGCGACCGAGCCGGTGTTCCCCTGGACCCACAGCTCGAGCATCGTGGTGCCGATGACATTGGCGTCGGCGGAGCCGAGGAACACCGCGGGCGTGTACTCCTTGAGCATCGTCACGAAGACGAGGATCAGGGCGCCGGCGAACGCGGGGCGCAGCAGTCTGGCCAGCACCCGGACGAAGGTGCGGACCCAGTCGGCGCCCGAGACGCGGGCGGCGTTGTCCAGCTCGCGGCCGATCTGCATCAGCGGCGGGGCGATCGACCCGAACGCGCCGGGCAGGGCCCGCACCCCGAAGCCGATGAGGACGGCCCACAGGGTGCCCTGGAGCGCCCCTCCGATGCCGAGCGGCGCGAACGCCAGGGCCCAGAACAGGCCGATGCCGACGATGATGCCGGGCATCGCCTGCGGGGCCAGCGCCAGGTACTCCACGGTGCGGGCGAACCGGAACTCCGAACGGCGCGACACCATCACCGCCACCATCGCCAGGGCGGCGACCAGCACCGCGCCGAGGGCGGCGATGATCAGGCTGTTGCGGATCGACTGGACGTACGCCTCGTAGGTGAAGATCCGCTCGTAGTTGGCGGTGGTGAGCGTCTTCAGCGGCGACTGCAGGGGCGTGAACACCAGGGTGAACGAGCGGAACATCAGCCCGCCGATCGGCACCAGGGCGCCCAGCACCACGTAGAGGATGATGGCCGCGATGCTGACCCACTTGAGCCGGCCCAGGTCGAGCCTGCGCAGCCGGGTGGCCTTGCCCCGCACCGAGACGAACCGCTGCGCGTCCCGCAGCAGCTTGGCCTGCAGGATCACCAGCAGCGCCGTGACCAGCAGCACCAGCGCCGACGCCGCGCCCAGCACCCCGTAGTCGGGATCGACCGACTTGAGCCCGTGCCGGTACAGGAAGGTGGAGAACACCTCGATGCCGACCGGCTGGCCCAGCAGCAGCGGGACGCTCAGCGTCTCGATGGACACGCTGACCACCAGGATGGAGCTGTAGACGATCGGGGGGCGCAGCAGCGGCACCACCACCGACGTCAGGATCCGCAGCGGGCCGGCCCCGCACACCTGCGCCGCGGCCTCCAGGGAGGCGTCGCTCTGCCGCAGCGCGTTGGCGCAGAAGGTGTAGGCGACGGGGGCGAGCGCCACCGCCTCGGTCAGCGCCATCCCGGGGATGGAGTACAGGTTCCACGGGACGAAGCCGAGCAGCTGCCGCACCTGCACGCTGACGAACCCGGCCGGGCCGTACATGGTGATCCAGCCGAAGCCGAGGATCAGCGAGGAGATGAAGAACGGCCACTGCATGGCGGCGGCGAACAGGCGGCCGCCGGGCAGCTCGGTCCGCACCACGACCACCGCCATCGGCACCGCGATCAGCAGCGTGATGAACGTGGTGAGCAGGCAGAAGTAGACGGTGTTCAGCACGACCTCGCCGAACCCGGCCTCGGTGAAGAGCCGGACGTAGTTGTCCAGGCTCACCACCCCGCCGGCCTCGTACAGCGGCCGGTCGAGCAGCGACTGGTACAGGATGGGCACCACGGGGGCGACCACGAGCAGCGCCAGCGCCGCCAGGGCCGCGTACTGGAGCCACTGCTCGCGTCCCAGGCCGAGCGGCCTGCGGTAGGCGGGGGCGTCCGGCACCGCGTCACCGGGGGGCGGGCCGGCCGCGCGCGACGGTTCGGTCATCGTTGTCATCGGATGCGTTCCCTTCGCCCGGGTCACTGCCCGAGCAGGCCGTTCCACCGGGAGACGAAGGCCTTGACCTGGTCGTCGGCCACGTGGGTGTACTTGACGAACACCAGGTTCCCCGCACCGACCTGGCGGACGAGCTCCTGGTAGGTGCGCCGGTCCTCGCGGGACTCCACGCCCTCCCGGTAGGAGGTGAGGCCGCCCTCGGCGAGGGCCCGCTGGCCCTCCTCCGACAGCACGAAGTCGGTGAACAGCTTGGCGGTGGCCGGGTGCGGCGCCTTGGCGTTGATGCCGATGCCCCGGGGCAGCACCACCGTGCCGTCCTTGGGGAAGGCGAGCTTCAGCAGGCCGCCGCTGTTGGCGATCATCGGGTAGGCGGGGGCGGCGCTGATGAAGAACCCGGCGTAGTACTCGCCCGAGATGATCTTCTCCAGCTGGGTGCCCGAGGAGGTCTCGGGGCGGGCCAGCGGCAGGATCCGCTGCAGGGACGCCCAGGAGCCGGGGCGGGCGGTGGTGAAGGCGTGGGAGACGGTGAAGCCGAACGCCCCGTCCACGTCCCGGGTGGTGATCTTGTTGCGGTACTTGCCCTGGTCGCCGGCGACCATGTCGGCGAGGTCCTGGATGCCGGTCGGCTCCTTGGGCAGCATCGAGCTGTTGTAGGCGATGCCCAGGGGATCGACGGACATCGTGTAGACGTTGGGCAGCAGGGTCGCGAAGTCGGGGAGCTTGTCCGCCTCCGGCGACCTGTACTCCATCACCGTGCCCTTCTTGGCGGCGAACTCCGCCCACCCCTGGGCGGCGTTGGAGACCAGGACGTCGGCGGGCGACCCGTTGGTGGCCTGCTCGCTGAGCACCCGCTGGAACACCTCGTCGCTGTCGAGGTTGTTGGCGGAGATCTTGGTGATCCACGGGTACTTGCGGCGGAAGTCGCGGAAGATCGGCGCCCAGTTCTCCTGGTCGGTGTTGGAGTAGATGGCGAGCGTGCCGCCCTCGCGCTTGGACGCCTCGATGACCTGGCTGTAGTCCGCCGGGTAGTACGAGGGCGCCTGCCCGGTCGCCACGACGTTGGCCGGGTGCGATCCTCCGCCTCCGCAGGCGCCCAGCAGCCCCATGGCCGTGGCCGCGGCTCCCAGGCTCAGCGCCAGGCGGGTGCGGCGGGGCCGTGTCAGCCGGCCCCGGGGGCGCAGCGGCCACCGGATCGACGAAGCAGGCATGTGGGTTTCCCTCCTCGGTCAGGGCGGACCCGTCTGGTGGGATGGCGAGGTGTGATGGCCGCCACTCTGCTTCGTTATAACCTATGACGTCAACCCCCGGGCATGATTTTTTTGGTCGGCCCGCTTCCCCGGTTACGCTCGGACCAGGATGTGTGCGCTCGACAGGCGGGATGGTTCGGACGTTCGACGCGGCCGATCCGGACGCGACAAGGGTGGTGTAGGCTATAAGGGTGACCGACGCGATGGGGGGCCCATGAGCCAGCCGACGGAGCCCATGACCAAGGCCGAGTTCGCCTACGTGCAGGTCCGGGAGCGGATCCTGTCGGGCGAGCTCCCCCCGGGGTCGGTCATCCCCCAGGCGAAGCTCGCGCGCGACATCGGCATCAGCACCACCCCGCTGCGCGAGGCGCTGCGCCGCCTCAAAAGCGACGGCCTGGTGGACCTGGACGCCCACCGGGACGCCCGGGTGACGCCGCTGACCGCCGAGGAGGCCCGGGACCTGCTGGAGATCCGGCGTTCACTGGACCCGCTGGCGGCCGCGCTGGCCGCCGAACGCCGCACCAAGGACGACATCCGCGCCCTGCGCGAGTCCGCCCACGGCCTGCGCCCCCTGCCCGGCGAGCCCACGGTCGAGCAGCTGGTCGCGCACCGCCGCTTCCACGCCGCGATCTACCGCGCCTCCCACAACGACCTGCTCATCAGCACCCTCGACGGGTTGTGGGACAAGGCCGACCGGTACCGGCGGCTCGCCCTGGAGGTCGAACGCAGCCAGGCCGAACGCGACAAGAAGGCGGCCGAGCACCAGGCGCTGCTGGACTGCGTCATCGGCGGGGACGCCGAGGGCGCCGCCGCGGTGATGCGCGAGCACATCGACACCAGCCTGGGCGTCCAGGCGGCCCGCCGGCTCCGCACGGCCCTCGCCGCGGACGGGGATGCCGGACCGGCCGCCGCCCTGCTGCAGGACGCCTGAGCCCGGCCGCGCCTCCCCGGATCAGCGCAGGGGGCGCCTCATTCGGTGCCGGACCCGATCTTCCAGAGCCGCACCGTGTGGTCGACGTGGCCGGTGGCCAGGGTCTTGCCGTCCGGACTGAACGCCACCGCGTCGACCGTCATCACCCGGACCTTGTAGGTGGTGGGCCGGTTGGTGGCCAGATCCCACACCCACGTCGTGCCGTCGGAGTCACCGGCGGCCAGGTACTTGCCGTCCGGACTGTAGGCGAGCGACTTGATCCAGTTGGCGGCGTCGTCGAAGGTGCCGATCATGCGCTTGCGCGCCACGCTCCACAGGCGCACCTTCTTGTCGCCTCCGCCGGACGCCACGGTCTTGCCGTCCGGGCTGAACGCCACCGCGAAGACGCCGTCGTCGTGGGTGCCGAGCTCGGCGATGTTCCGCCCGCTCGCCACGTCCCACAGCGTCACCGGGTTCTGGTTGCTGCCGATCGCCAGGATCTTGCCGTCCGGGCTGAACGCCACCGACTCGGCGTTGTAGGCCAGGCCCTCCAGCTCGGCGCGCACCCGCCGGGTGGACATGTCCCACAGCCTCATGGAGGGGCTGCCGCTGTCGGCGGCGGCCAGGATCCTGCCGTTCGGGCTGAACGCCAGGGAGGAGATGTCGATGCTCTTGTCCTTGAGGAGGGCGCCAGCCTTCCTGGTTCTGGTGTCCCACAGCTGCACCCCGTCGCCCATCCCGCCGGCGGCCAGGATCCTGCCGTCGGGGCTGTAGGCCAGCGAGTGGACCTCTTCCCCGTAGTCGTCCAGGACGGCGACCGCGCGCTCGCCGGCGACGTCCCACAGCCGCACCGTGCCGTCCTTGGCGCCCGAGGCGAGGGTCCGGCCGTCCGGGCTGAACGCCACCGCGTGCACGTCGTCGGTGTGGCCCTTGAGGATGGTGTTCTCCGACTGGTCGGCGTTGAGCACGCGGTCGGCAGCGAAGAGGATCCCTCCCGCGGCCGCGCCGGCCACGACGACGAACCCGCCGAGCAGGAACGCGCGGCGCCCCGTCTTGCGGCGCGGCGGCGGACCGCCCTGCGGCATCCCGGCCACCGGCGGAGGCACCGGCCCGACGCCCGCGGCGGGCTGGGCGTGCGGGCCGCCCGGCCCGGGCCCGGCCGCCGCGGCCGGCGGCACGTTCGGGGCGGGGGCGGCGCCCATCGGCCACGGCTGCGGGGTCTGGGCGCCGGGAGCGGGGTGGACACCCGGGTACGGGGCGGCGGGGGCCGGATTCACCGGCGGAGGCGTCGGAGCCGGGCTCGGGTTCGGCGTCGGCGACCAGGACGGCGGCTGCTCCATGGACGACGCGGAGCCGGAGGCCAGAGCGCGCAGCCGCGCCGCCACCTCCTCGGCCGACGCGGGCCGGTCGGCGGGGTTCTTGGCGAGCAGCCACAGGACGAGCCGGTCCAGCTCGGCGGGGACGTCGGGGCGGTGCCGGGACGGCGGCACCGGTGCGACGGTCAGGTGCTGGCGCATCAGCGCGGGCACCGTCTCGCCTTTGAACGGCGCGTCGCCGGTCAGCAGCGCGTACAGGGTGCAGCCGAAGGCGTACAGGTCGGTGCGGGCGTCGGCGGGCCGCCCCTCGTACTGCTCGGGAGCCATGAAGGCGGGCGTGCCCAGCATCCCGCCGGTGGCGGTGAGCCCGGTGGCCTCGGCGGACCGGGAGATCCCGAAGTCGCAGATCTTCACGCCGCCCTCGGCGAGCTCCATGAGGTTGGCGGGCTTGATGTCGCGGTGCACCACGCCCCGGCGGTGCGCGTAGGCCAGCGCGTCGGCCACCGCGGCCCCCGTCTCCAGGACCCGGTCGACGGGCAGGCCGCGCGGGTGGCGGGCCAGGATCTCGGTGAAGTCGGTGCCGTCCAGCAGCTCCATCACGAAGAACGGGTGGCCGTCGTGCTCCCCGATGTCGTGCACCACGGTGATCCCCGGGTGCTGCAGCTGCGCGGCGTTCTCGGCCTCCCTGCGCAGCCGGGCGACCACGGTGGCCGAGCCGTGCATGTTCCCCAGGACGATCTTCACCGCGACCTGCCGCCGCAATTGCGTGTCCTCGGCGGCCCACACCTCTCCCATGCCGCCTTGGCCGAGCCGCTTGGTGAGCCGGTATCTGCCGGCGAGCACCGCTCCGGTTTCCACGCCCCTGTTCCCTTCCTCGGCAACCACCCCCGTCGCCGGGCGGGATAAATCACACCACCGGCCGCTGACGTTCCGCAAACACATCGCGGGCATTCGCACCGGACCGGATGTTCCGCACCGGGGCATCGGCAAAGGCTTCGATGTGCTCGCCCCGCCGAGCTGCTGCGACCGAGACGTTACTGATCGTCAGCAATTCCCTTCCATTCAGCGGAAAAAGATCCGCGGCAACGCGCTGACCTGCCGCAAGCATGGACGCCACCCGTTTCCCGTGAGGCAGTTCACAGGAGGTCGCTCATGGCGTCCCACCCCGCTCGTGCCTGGGCGCTGCCGCTCTGCTGGGCGGCCGTGCTCCTGGACGGCTTCGACCTGGTGGTGCTCGGCACGGTCCTGCCGGTGCTGCTGCGCGAGCACGTCTGGGACCTGACCCCGGGCACCGCGTCGGCGGTCTCCACGGTGGGCCTGGTCGGCATGACCATCGGCGCGCTGGCGATCGGTGCGATCACCGACATCGTCGGCCGCCGCAAAGCGCTGATCGCCTCCGTGATCGCCTTCTCGGTGTTCACCGTCCTGTGCGCGGTCGCACCGTCGGCCGCGGTGTTCGGCCTGCTGCGCTTCCTGGCCGGTCTCGGCCTGGGCGGCTGCCTGCCCACCGCGATCACGCTGGTCGGCGAGCACGCCCGGCGGGGCCGCAGCAGCAGCGCCACCACCACGATCATGACCGGCTACCACGTCGGCGCCGTGCTCACCGCCCTGCTGGGCATGGCGGTCATCCCGGCGCTGGGCTGGCGCTCCATGTTCGTGATCGGCGCCCTGCCCGCGCTGGTGCTGGTGCCGCTCATGGTGCGGTACCTGCCCGAGTCCACCTCGTTCCTGGCCGCCCGCGCGTCCGGTGAGGCGAAGCCGGCCACCGCCGCCACGGTGGGCACCCTGTTCCGGGGCGGCCTGCTGCGCACGACGCTGGCGTTCTGGGTGGCCTCCTTCATGGGTCTGCTGCTGGTGTACGGCCTGAACACCTGGCTGCCGGAGATCATGCGCCAGGCCGGCTACCCGCTCGGCGCCGCGCTGAGCCTGCTGCTCACCCTGAACCTCGGCGCCATCGCCGGCCTGTTCCTCGCCGGATACGTGGCCGACCGCCGGGGCGTGCGGCCGGCGACGATCGGCTGGTTCGGCGCCGCGGCGGTGTTCCTGGCGCTGCTCAGCATCAAGCTGCCGAGCGTCGGCCTGTACGCGGCGGTCTTCCTCGCGGGCTGCTTCGTGTTCAGCGCCCAGGTGCTGGTCTACGCCGCCGTCAGCCGCGCCTACCCGGTGGCCAGCCGCGCGACCGGCCTCGGCGCCGTGGCCGGAGTCGGCCGCATCGGCGCGATCTGCGGCCCGCTGCTCGGCGGCTCCCTGCTGTCGGCCGGGCTCGCCTACCCGTGGGGCTTCTACGCGTTCGCCCTCATCGGCGCCCTCGGCGCGGCCGCGATCTCCTTCACGTCGATGCGCCAGGAGACCGCAACCGCCGAACAGACCCCGGCGGCCGTCCACTCCTGATTGCGCTCCCCGGGCCGTCCCCCACCCCGACGGCCCGGGGCCCACCACCCCGAGGCGACCTCCCAGAAGCGCCCCGAGAGAAGCCAGAACCCCACAACCGCACGTCCCCCAAAACACGATGGGCCCTGCTCTCCGAGCAGGGCCCACAGCGGTTTCCGAGGGCCACCCTCACAAGGCACAGCGGCGCGTCCGGTGGATCAGCGGTGGCCGGGGTGGTCCGGCCCGGTGGCGGCGGGCCGGGCCTGGCGTCGGGGTGGCGGTGCCGCGTCTTGCTTCGGGGCGGTTGGCGTGGTTCTCGACCGCTGTGCGGTGTCAGCAGGGCGGCTGCCTTGGAGGCGGGCACGTGACCGCGGACACAACCTAGGATCCGACGCAAGCCCCCAAGAGCCCCCCGGAACGAACACGGAGCCGCAAACACCGCCCCCGAACACACAACAGGCCCTGCGCAGAGGCGAGCACAGCTCACCGAGCACAGGGCCCAACGGGGGTTCCAGGGGGTCGCCCCCCTGGGAGGAATCCGGAACGAGCCGCGGGAAGCGACCCCGCAGGGGCCGCGACCACACGTCGCCCGCGAAGTGGAGGTGGCGGGAATCGAACCCGCGTCCTTCGGTGATGAGGCAGGGCTTCTCCGGGCGCAGCCTGCTAGGCGCTTTTCTCGGCCCCGGCGCTCTCGCAGGCGAGTCGCCGACGGGCTCAGTCGCTGTTGGATGTCCCTACGCACCCCGCGACCGGGTGCGCAGGTTGAGTCTCCTCATGATGCCGGATCCCGGGTCGGAGACGCTCCCGGGCCGACAGAGTTCGGCCTCGCTCAGGCGGCGAGGGCGAACTCGGACTGCTTCTGGTTGGCAGTTATTGGTTTGCGGTCACTGGGATTTACGAGGTCACGACCGCAACCCTCGGCCCGCTTCCCCTGCTTCGACCGACCGAAGTCGAAACCGGTCACCCCCATGTTCAGTTGTCAACCGGGACGGCGGACGTCCCGTCGACTGACGTTACAAGGATAACGCGCCTCGCGCCAAGGGAATTCCCCGCGGGCAGCGTGATGCCCCGGTGGGCGACGCTATCGCGCCCACCGGGGCTGACCGGCAGGGTCGGGCCGGTCCGGACGGCAGAGCCTCCCCCGAGACGAGGCTCTGGTCTCATCACGGCGACTGAGTCCGCAACCCCCCAAGCGGTGTCTCAGTCACCTGTAAAGACGACCGGGAGCCCGCGGATGGTTGCGACTCCCGGGTAAAGACCCAACAAAGCCGCGACGGGCGTCCAGACGGCCGTAACGGCGGCGGTCAGCGGGCCGCCCCGGCGGACGTCGCCGGGATGCCTCCCCGGAAGAAGGTGGACGCCAGCTGGGCCGCGTTGTAGTGGCCCTCCACGGCGATGGCCAGGGCCGTGTCGGCGCGGGAGCCAACGAACCACGACACGACCTTCTCCTTGCCGTTCTCGGTGTAGGTGGCCGTCGCGTACACGCCCGACACCTTGCCGCCGCTGGACACCTCGGCGTCCCGCGCGGTCCCCTGGAACACCGACCGGCGGACCAGGTCCTTCAGGTCGGACGTGGCCACGGACGGCAGCGCCTGCGCCGGGTACCGCGACGAGGGGTCCTGCGGGGAGCGCAGCAGGTACGGGGGCCGCCAGCTGCCCGTCTCCACGGCGCCCGCGACCAGGGCCATGGCCAGGGGGCTGACGCGCACCCCGCCCTGCCCGATCGCGACGGCGGCCTTCTCGGCGTCGTTGCGGGGCGTCGGCACCGTCCCGGTGAACGCGGGCACGGTCAGGCCCCAGTCCTGGCCCAGGCCGAAGCGCTTGGCCTCGGCCATCAGCGTCGCGGTGTCCAGCCGGGTGCTGAGCTGGGCGATGGTGGTGGCGCAGGAGTAGGCGAAGTTCAGCTGCAGGCTCTTCTTGCCGCGGGCCCGGCCGCCGGGGTTGCTGAACGTCTGGCCGCCCACGGTGGCGGTCGCCGGGCACTCGGTCTGGGTGTTCTTGGTCAGGCCGCGCTGCAGCAGCGCCTCCGCCGAGACGATCGAGAACGTCAGCCCGGGCGGGTACTGGCCCTCCATGGCCAGGTTGCGGCCGCCGGCCAGCTTGTTGTTGGCCACCGCCAGCACCTCGCCCGTGCTGGGGCGCAGGGCCACCATGGACGCCGCCGCGGGCACCCTGGCCAGCGTCTGGTCCGCGCTGTTCTGGTACCTGGAGTCCAGGGTGGTGCGGACGGGCTGCGGCTCCTGGCCGACCCACGAACGCAGCTCCTGGACGTTGCGGCCGGACGGGTCCTGCGCGACCACCCGGACCGTCGGGGTGCCGGCCAGCCACCGCTGCAGCAGCAGCTGGATCCCGCTCACGCCGATCGTGTCGCCCGGCTGGTAGGGGGCGCCCACCTGCTGCAGCCGGTCGGCGGTGGCGGGGCCGAGCTCACCGACCAGCTCGGGCGCGGCACTGGACTGGATCGGCGCCCAGATGGTCTGGACGCGCAGCCCGGAGTTCTGCGGCATCCGCTGGGCGATCGCCACCCCCTGCGGGTGGCGCAGCGTCAGCAGCGGCAGGAACCGCTCCGGCGGCGCCGAGTTGACCCGGCCGACCAGCCGCTCGGTGTCCAGCTTCCGGCCGCCGTCGATCTTGGTGACCTTGGTGAGCTGCTCCAGCGTCTTCTCCGGGTCGCGCAGCTGCCCGGGATAGACGCCGACGATGTCGGTCCGGACGTTGCGCAGCATGCGCCGGTCGTCGGAGTCGTAGATCGGCGCGCGCGCCGACACCTCGGTCAGCACGGCCAGCCGCATGCCCTGCCGCAGCCGCGGATGGATGATGGACGGGTCCCAGACGACCTTCCAGTCGCCGTCCACCCGGCGCAGCCGCATCCGGCCCTCGTAGGTCCACGGCTGGCCGTTCTCGCCCAGGTCGATCTTCACCGCGAACCGGGCCACCGCGTTGTCGCCGTTCTTGGTGATGGCCTTGGCGGGCGTGCCGCCCGGCTGCGTGGGCAGGCCGAGGCCGAGCCGCAGCGACGCCGCGTCCAGCTGGCGGCGCAGCTGGCCGAGCTGCTCGGCCACCGCCTTCCGGTCGGCGCCGATGGTCTTGCGCGCCGCGGCCTTGTAGTTGCCGACCTCCCAGGCGATCAGAAAGTCCCGCACGGTCGGCATCGCGGACGGCTCGGCGAAGCAGCCCGACGTCACGGACGCGACCAGCAGGCCGCATCCCGCCACCGACACCACCCGGCGCGGCGCGGACGGCCTGGGACGCCGCCGCCGGCCCCAGCGTCCGCCGCCGTGCCGCCCGAACCCGTCTGACGCGCTACTGCTCCGACCCGGGCTGCTCATCGACACCCTTCACCGTCTCCTGAACCGTGCCGCGACCGCCCGCCGCATCTCCCGGTCGGCTTCGCGCTTGGCGATGGCCTGCCGCTTGTCGTAGGTCTTCTTACCACGGGCCAGGCCGATCTCGACCTTGGCTCTGCCGTCCTTGAAGTACAGCGACAGCGGGATCAGCGTCCACCCCGCCTCGTCCGCCTTACCGGCTATCTTGTCGATCTCGCGCCGGTGCAGCAGCAGTTTGCGCGGACGCCGGGGGGCGTGGTTGGTCCAGGTGCCCTGCAGGTACTCGGGGATGTGCACGTTCTCCAGCCACACCTCCCCGTTTCTGACGTGGGCGTAGCCGTCGGCGAGCGAGGCACGGCCGGCGCGCAGCGCCTTCACCTCCGTGCCCATCAGCACCAGGCCCGCCTCCCACGTGTCCTCGATGTGGTAGTCGTAGCGGGCGCGCTTGTTCTGCGCGATGAGCTTGCGCCCTGTCTCGCGTGGCACGTGATCAGCCTCGGTCCTTGTCCAGCACGTCGCCCGAGCGCGGCTCGGGCAGCGTGGCGAGCAGCCCGCGCAGCACCTCCTGGGCGCGCCGCTCGGCCTCCTTGGGGGGACGGTCTGCGGAGACCGCCACGTCCGGGTCGATCCCCACGCCGTCGAGGTTACGGCCGCTGGGCGTCCGGTAGCGACCGACCGTGAGTTCGATCGCGGATCCGTCGGCCAGCCGGATGGGTTCCTGCACCGACCCCTTCCCGTAAGTACGGGATCCTACGATCACCGCGCGGTCGCGGTCGCGCAGCGACCCCGCGACCACCTCGGCGGCGCTGGCGGTGCCGGCGTCGACCAGCACGACCAGCGGGGTCTGCGCGTCGCCGGGCCGGGTGACGTCGCGCCGCTCGGTGATCATGCCGCGTTCGCCGCGCCGCTCGTAGGTGACCACCGGACCGCCGGGCAGGAACGCCGAGGCCGTCTCCACCGCCTCGTCCAGCAGCCCGCCGGGGTTGCCGCGCAGGTCCAGCAGGACGCCGCCGCGGGGTCGGCCGGACGCGCCGGTCAGCGCCCCGCGCACCGCGCGGCCCACGCCGCGGGTGAACGCCCCGATGCGGATCATCCGGGCCCGGTCGGCCAGGTCGGCGACGGTGACGTCGCTTCCGGCCACGGGGCTGCGCACCAGGTGGAACCGCCGCTCCTCGCCGTCGCGGTCGACGCTCAGGTCGACGCCGGTGCCCTGCCGGCCGCGCAGCGCCGCGGCGACGCGGCCCGCGTCCCAGCCGGTGACGTCGGCGCCGCCCACCTTGGTGATCACGTCGCCGACCCGTACGCCCGCCCGCTCGGCCGCCGACCCGGGCTGGACGCTGGCCACCCGGACGCGCCGGTCGCCGGATCCGCCCGGCGCGGACGTGCTGCGCGCGCCCCCGCCGTCGCCTGTGCCCAGCCACAGCCCGACACCGCTGTAACGGCCGTTCATGCGTCCCTGGAAGTCGTCGAACTCGCTGGCGGAGTAGTAGCGGGCCCACTTGTCGCCGAGGGTGCGCAGCATGCCGTCGATGGCCGCGCGGTCCAGCTTGCCGCGGTCGACCGGCTGCGCCGCCGCCCGGCCGATGCGCGTGGCCGCCTCGTCCAGCAGCGACGTCCCGGCCGAACCGCGCGCCCGCCGCTCGGGGGGAGGCCCGCCACCGGTGATCATTCCGGCGGCATAGGCGCACACCACCGCGACCACGACGGCCGATACGCGCAGCCCGCGACCGGTCAACCGGAACATGCGGTCAGTTTATGCATCGCGCCTCCGGCGGAAGGCTCCGACGGTCGGTGGGGCGGCGTGGCGGCGGGACGGGCCCGCGGTCCGGCACCGTCAGATCTTCAGGTAGCGGCGCAGGGTGAGGAACGAGGCGATTGCGCACAGCAGCACGCCGAAGCAGATCGACACGATGGTGACGGCCACCACCGTCCCCCAGCCGAGGTTGCTGGCGAACTGCATCTGGCTCGCCACCCGGTCGACCAGCATGAACTTGCTCAGCACCAGCAGCCCGGCGGCGAACAGCCCGCCGATCAGGCCGGCGATCGCGCCCTCCAGGATGAACGGCATCTGGATGTAGGTGTTGGACGCGCCGACCAGCCGCATGATGCCGGTCTCCCGCCTGCGGTTGAACGCCGACAGCCGCACCGTGTTGCCCACCAGCAGCACCGCCGCGATCACCTGGATCAGCGCGATCACCAGCGCGGCCCACTGCAGACCGCCGAGGATGCGGAAGAAGCGGTCCAGGATCTGCTTCTCGTTGATCACCTGGTCGACGCCGGGGCGGGCGAGCATCGCCTGCGCCACCGTCTGGTGCTTCTCCGGGTCCTTCAGCCGCACCCGGAACGAGTCGGGAATGTCACCCTCGCGGGTGCTCTGCACGAACCCCGGGGTGGTGGAGAAGCGCTCCTTGAACCGCTCCCACGCCTGCGCCTTGCTCTCGTATTCGACCTTGGCGACCTCCGGCAGCTTCTCCAGGTCCGCCTTGATCTGCTGCTTCTGCTGCTCGGTGGCGTCCTGCTTGTTGCACTGCGGGTTGGAGCTGGTCTGGGCGCACAGGAAGATCGACACCTCGATCTTGTCGTACCAGTAGCTCTTGGACGACTCGACCTGCGCCCGCACCAAAAGCCCGGTACCGAAGAGCGCCATGGCGATGGCGACGGTGATGACCAGGGAGACGGTCATCGTGAGGTTCCGGCGGAGACCGATCCAGATCTCCTGGAGAACGAACTGTACGCGCATGCCTCGCTGTCCTTGATCGCCTGTGCCCCGCCGGGAGCGTGCGTCCGGTCAGGCTCTGTCAGTCTCTTCGGTCGGTCCGGGTGGGTCGGTCTCGTCGGTCGGAAGCGGGCCGCTCCCACGCGACGGAAGGTACGCCCGGGGCCCGCGCCAGGTTCACCGCGCCGGCCCGTCAGTACGCCTGGCCGTACACGCCCCGCGACTGGTCGCGGACGACCCGGCCGTCCTCCAGCTCCACGACGCGCTTGCGGAAGGCGTCCACGATGGCGGCGTCATGGGTGGCCATGACGACGGTGGTGCCGGTGCGGTTGATACGGTCCAGCACCTTCATGATGCCGATCGAGGTGGCCGGGTCGATGTTCCCGGTCGGCTCGTCGGCCAGCAGGATCATCGGCCGGTTGACGAACGCCCGGGCGATGGCCACCCGCTGCTGCTCACCACCGGACAGCTCGTGCGGCATCCGGTGGGCCTTGCCCTCCAGGCCGACCAGGTCGACGACCTCGGGCACGACCTTCTGGATGAAGCGCCGCGGCTTGCCGATGACCTCCAGCGCGAACGCCACGTTCTCGAAGACGTTCTTGTTGGGCAGCAGCCGGAAGTCCTGGAACACGCAGCCGATGCGGCGGCGCAGGTGCGGCACCTTCCAGTTGCTGAGCCGGTTGAGGTCCTTGCCGGCCACGTGCACGTGCCCCTGGGTGGGACGCTCCTCCTTCAGGATGAGGCGCAGGAAGGTCGACTTGCCGGAACCCGAGGGACCCACCAGGAAGAGGAACTCCCCCTTCTCGATGGCGACGTTCACATGCTGCAGTGCGGGCCTGTTCTGGCTCTTGTAGACCTTGGTGACGTTATCGAAGTGGATCACGGCGGTTCAGCACCATTCCTGCGAGGGACCCGCGCGGTCACGAACGGGAGGAATCGCGTCTTCCATCTTGTCGCCGCATGAAGCGGACTGTAGTTTGTCGGTAGCGGTTCGTGAGCGGAGGCATCCGGCCCCCGCGGGCCACCGACCCGGCGGAGCCGTGGAGCCGCAGCGTGCACTCCGCGCCCTCGGGTCACCGGCCGATGCCGGACGAGCGTGCCGCCCTCCGGCCCGTTCGTCAACCCGCCTGGGGCGAGATGATACTCCGCTCGGGGCGAGCCATGGTCGCATGCCGAGGGCATGCTCCCTCTCTCGCTTCGTCTTTCTTCCAGGGGGGCGACCCCCTGGAACCCCCGTTGGACCTTCTGCGACGAGCAGCAACGGCCCATCCACCGCTGCGCTTGAGGGCGACCATGGTCGCATGCCGGAGGCATGCTCCCTCTCTCGCTTCATCTTTCTTCCAGGGGGGCGACCCCCTGGAACCCCCGTTGGACCTTCAGTAGCGAGCAGCAGCCCATCCGCCACAGCGTTCGGAGACAGGTCGGCAAAAGCACGGACCGTTGGGCCCGTCACACCCTGACCACCGGCCCGCAGCCCAACCGCCACCGCACCTGGAGACAGCCACGGACGCACGCCAGGGGCATGCTCCACGGCCCTCTCCACCACACTCCCAGGGGGACGCCCCCCCAGGACCCCCGTCATTGCACTCGGAGCCAGCCTCGGCCGCACGCTGGAAGCGCGCTCCCCGACTCGCCCCGCCTTTCCCCCAGGGGGACGCCCCCCTGGAAGCTCCATCACATCCCCACCGACGCACCCCAACGGCCACGGACGCACACCATCGGCGCGCCGTCCCTTTTCCCCCGGGGAGCAACCTGTTGAGGACTTCGCCACACCTTCGGCGCTGGACGACAACGGCCGAACAGCCGCTGCGCCTAGAGAAAGCCACGGTCGCACGCCAGCGGCACGCTCACCCGCTTCTCCGGCAAAACGACCCGTCGGGACGTCCGTCACACCCCAGCCAGCACCACCACGGACCCGCAGCTCAACCGCTACTGCGCTCGGGCGCAACCACGGACGCACCCCATCGCCAGGCTCTCCCCCTCCGAAAGGACACCCCGCCGGAACGGCCGTCATAGCAGCGCCGGACTGCAACAGCCGAACGGCCGCGGTGCTCGGCGAGAGCGACGATTGCATGCCGTCGGCATGCCTCCCGACACGCTCTCTCGTTTCGTCGGCGGAGCGCCCCGCTGCCTTCGCCACACCTCCGCCGACGGACGGCGACACGGCGCTGGAGGACCGCCGAGGTCGCACGCCACCGGCACGTCGTCCCGCTTCCACGGGAGAGCGTCCCGTTGGGACGTCCGTTGCGTCCCGGTCGGCGCGGTCACGAAGCCGCAGCTCAACCGGCGCTGGCCGCTCGCTGGGAGCACGTGGCTCTGCACTCGGGGAAGGCGAGGGGTGCGTGCCGTCGGCGCGCTTTCGCGCTTCCCCGCGGTCTGTTGAGGACTTCGCCACACCTTCGGCGCTGGACGGCAGCGGCTCGGATGCCGTGGCGGTGCCATGCGGTGCGGGGGCTCTGCGCGAGGCCGTCGAGGTGTAGTCGTAGGCCATCGGCACACTCCCACCTCGTTCCGGCAGTTCCTCTGTCATGGGGACCGCAGGCCCCTTGGAGCCCCTGGGGGGGCGGAGCCGACCGGTGTCCGGGGGGTGCGAGGTTCCCGGCGGCCCGGCTCCTTCGATGGAGGGCTTCCCGGTCCGGGAGTCCGGACCGATCGGCCCCCGTGCAGTGTAGGGGCGGAGATCGATCGCCTCGACCGGTCCACGCCCCGGCACGCTAAGGGACTTTACAGTCGGGATAGGCTGAATGCTGGCGAACGAGTGCTTTGGTTCTCAAGCGACAGGTACGCATTCCAGCGAGAGAGGCAGCCGAATGAGCTGCGAACATCTGATCTGCGCCCGCTGCTCGGGTCCGGTGGTCGAGGGCCGCTGCCCGACCTGCCGGAACGCCCGCGCCGAGATGCACCGCCACGGCGGCCCCTTCTCCCCCACGGTGATCCTGGCGGTCCTGGTCCTTCTGTTCTTCCTGGCGCTGGCTCTGCAGCGGATGTACTGAGCCCCCCGCTGCCCGCCGGGCCGTGCGCAACTTTCACAGCCCGGGTGACCGGGGCGGCGGGGCGCGGCGATCGCCACAGGTAGCGGTCAGGACGTGCGCGACGGCCGGGTGCCGGCCTTGGTGATGGTGCCCGCCTGGGCGATGATGTCGGCCTTGGCCTTGCCCTTCTTGGTGCGGGGCGGGTCGGTGGCGGCGAACTGGAAGACCTCGGACGTGGTGATGTCGCTGCCCTCGTCCGTGCCGTCGAGCAGGTGGGCGGCCTCGGGCGGGACCGGCGGCGTGGCGCCCTTGCCGGCGTCGTCGGCGGTCAGCTGGCCGTTGCGGGCCAGGGAGTAAAGGACGAGCCCGCCGTCGTCCGCGGTGCGCAGCGGGAAGATCGGGAACGACGTGGCCACCGTCACCAGCTGGAGGGTCAGGTCCTTCTCCTTGGCCTTGCGCACGGCCTTGCGCACCTGGGTGTAGTAGCCGGAGGTGTACTTGCCCGTCCGCATGACCTTGCGGGCCACGCTGTCGGGGCCCTCGGAGGCGAGGGTGGCCTGGATGCCCGGCACCTCGCGCGGGCGGATCAGCATCGTGTCGTCGGTGGTGCTCAGCGCGGTGGCGTAGCCGTCGTCGTCCACCGAGATCTTGGGCAGCTTGGTCTTGGGCAGCAGCTCGGTGGTCAGGCTGAGCCGCCAGCGGTCGCCGGGGCCGCGGCGGATGAACGCCATGAGCGCGGTGCGGGTGCTCTCGGGCTTGCCCTGGACGGTGCGGGGCACGGCCGCCACGAACCAGTGCGGGTAGATGTCGGTCTTGAGCTTCGGGACGATCAGCTGGGGCTCGCCGTACTGGTAGCGGTTCACCGGGTCGCCGTCGTAGGCGGCCTTGCGGAACTCGGCGGCGGTCAGCTGCGACTGCCCGTCGGACGTCCAGGTGAGGGCCAGCCGCTCGTCGCCGGCGGCGCGGGCGACGTCGTCGTTGGTGACGAAGGCGCGGAACTCGCGTTCGGCGACCTGGTGGGTCAGCGGCTCGGGCTCGGGCGTGGTGGCGGTGACCAGCACGGTGGGCCGGGCCTCGGGCTCGCTGCCCGCGCAGCCGGCCGCCGCCAGCGTCACGGCGGCGATGACCGAGGCGGCGCGAAACGACCCCCACACCGCATTCGCCGCCACGCCTGCCCCCGGCTGTTCCGAGCGGTCCGTTCCGCTGATCCGATCCGCCATGCTGATCCGTGATTCTGCCATCCACAGCCTATTGATCGAATGCGTTGATCGAATCCCCTGCTCGGACGGGCGCGGCCGCCCGGGGCACTGCCGCGACGGCGATAAGCTCTCAGTGTGGCAGCCATCGACCCGCAAGAGCGGCTCAAGGAGCTCGACTCGACGCTGACCGGCATCGAGCAGGTCCTCGACCTGGACGGTATGCGGCGCGACATCGCCGAGCTGCGCGAGCAGTCCGCCGACCCCGAGCTGTGGAACGACCAGGAGCGCGCGCAGAAGGTGACGCGGCGGCTGTCGTACCTGGAGAGCGAGCTCGGCCGGGTCGAGGGGCTGCGGCAGCGGCTGGACGACGTGGCCACGCTGTACGAGCTGGCCGCCGAGATGGACGACGCCGACACCCGCCGCGAGGCCGACGACGAGGTGGCCGCGCTCGGCAAGGAGATCCAGCAGCTCGAAGTGCGCACCCTGATGTCGGGCGAGTACGACGAGCGCGAGGCGCTGATCACCATCAACGCCCAGGCGGGCGGGGTGGACGCGGCCGACTGGGCGCAGCAGCTGCAGCGCATGTACCTGCGCTGGGCCGAGCGGCACGGCTACCCGACGGAGATCTACGAGACCTCCTACGCCGAAGAGGCCGGGATCAAGTCGACGACGTTCACGGTCAAGGCCCCCTACGCCTACGGCACGCTGCGCGGCGAGCACGGCACGCACCGGCTGGTGCGCATCTCCCCGTTCGACAACCAGGGGCGGCGGCAGACCTCGTTCGCGGGCCTGGACGTCGTGCCGGTGGTGGAGCAGAGCGACCACATCGAGATCGACGAGAACGACCTGCGCATCGACGTGTACCGGTCGTCCGGGCCCGGCGGCCAGGGCGTGAACACCACCGACTCGGCGGTGCGGATCACCCACATCCCCACCGGCATCGTGGTGTCCTGCCAGAACGAGCGCAGCCAGCTGCAGAACAAGGCCACCGCGATGAGCGTGCTGCAGGCCAAGCTGCTGGAGCGCAAGCGGCAGGAGGAGGCGGAGAAGATCTCCTCGCTGCGCGGCGAGACCACCACCAGCTGGGGCACGCAGATCCGCAACTACGTGCTGCACCCGTACCAGATCGTCAAGGATCTGCGCACCGGCGTGGAGGCGGGCAACCCGGCCGCGGTGCTGGACGGCGAGATCGACGAGTTCATCGAGGCCGAGATCCGCTGGCTGCGGCAGCGCGAGGCCGAGGCCGAGGGCGCCGCCGAGTAGCCCCCGCATTTCGGACGGCTTTCGGATTCGCTGCGTGACCTCGCGGTCACTCTGCGATGATGGCGGGCGGTTCTGCACTCGTCCTCATGGGGGCCCGCCATGCGCGTCCGCGCAGCCGTCGTCCTGCCCGTCCCGGTCCTGCTGCTCGCCGCCGCGTGCGGCGGCGGCGAGTCCGCGCCGCCTCCGGCGCTGAGCAAGGACGAGGCGCAGCGCGTGCTGGCGCGGTACGCCGACGCCGCCAACAAGGCGGGGCAGCGGCTGGACGGCGACGCGCTCGCCGCCGTCGAGACCGACCCGCAGCTCGCCATGGACCGCGCCGCGTTCCGGCTGGGCCGCGCCGCCCGGCGTCCGTTCACGCCGGTGCGGTTCGTCCAGTCGGTGTTCTACATCCCGCGCATGCAGGGGTATCCGCGGTGGTTCGCCGCCGACACGGTGACCTCCGCGACGCCGCCCGGCGCCAAGCAGCCCCGCACCACCCGGCACGCGCTGGTGTTCACGCAGGCCGCGGCGGGGGCGCCGTGGCTGCTGGCCGCGTCCCCGCACCCGGGCGGCGACGAGATGTCCCGGGTGCGGCTCGACGGCGACGGGTACGCCCAGGCGGTGGCGCCGGGCGCGTCGGGGCTGGCGGTCAGCCCGTCCCGGATCGGCGCGGCGCACGCGGCGCTGCTGAGCGGCGGTCCGCAGGCGCCGGGCGCGGGGGTGCTGGCGCCGGGCCCGCAGACCACGCAGTCCTACGACGCGCTGCGGCAGGCCCAAGTGGGGCTGCGCAAGAACGGCGTGCGGCTGCACACCCGGTTCACCCCCGACTCGTCGCCGGTGTACGCGCTGCGCACCAAGGACGGGGGCGCGCTGGTGTGGTACGTGCTGCGCCAGCACGAGAGCTACCGGGCGGCCCGGCTCGGCAAGCTCGCCGTCACCGGCGACCTGACCGGCCTGGCCCCCGCCAAGGCGGCCCGCACCCGGCTGGACGCCACCGTCCTGGTGCAGTACCTGGCCACCGTGCCGGCCTCGGGGCACGCCGCCGTCGGCGGCATGTACCGCAAGGCCGTCGCGGCGAGGGCCTCCTGATCACCGTCGGGTGCCGGTGCGGGTCCCCTCGTCGACGACCGCTGCCGTGGAGACGCACCGGCGCCCGACGGTCACCTGCCTCGCCCGAGCTCACGCCTCCGTCGTCGGCAGCGCGCTGGCCGTGACCAGGGTGCGGATGGCGCCCAGCGCGACCGACAGGGTGGCCAGGTCGAAGGTGTCGCTCTCCCAGATCTCCGAGAGGGTCTGCTGGGCGCGGCGCACCGCAACGCTGTTCTTCTCCGACCAGTGCGCCAGGCGCTGCTCGGGCGGGGTGCCCGACTCGCTGGTGATCAGCACGTCGCGGGTCAGCGCGGCGTGCGCGGCGTACAGGTCGTCGCGCAGCGCGGAGCGGGCCATCGACCGCCACCGGTCGTCGCGCGGCAGCGCGATGATGCGTTCGCGCAGCCGGGACAGCTGCAGCCGGTCGGCGACGTCGAAGTAGACCTCGGCGACCTCCTCCACGGGACGGCCCGTGTCGTGCGCGATCTCGACCAGGTCGAAGGTGGAGAAGGCGGGCACCATCATGGCGGTCGCCTCGGCCACCTCGTCGGGCACGCCGCGTTCGGCGAAGCCGTCGCGGCGCTGCTCGAACGCCGCCAGGTCCAGGCCGACCAGCACCTTGGGCAGCAGCGCGCCCAGGGTGCGGGCGCCGTCGGCGAAGAAGTCGATCGTCTCCCGGATGTCGAACGGCGGCCGCCGGTTGTGCAGCAGCCAGCGGGCGCCGCGCTCGGTGAGCTTGCGCGCCTCCAGCCGCATCCTGATCTGCGTGGACTCGTCGACCTGGTGGGTCAGCCCCTCCACGGTCCGCCAGAACCGCGGCATGTCGAACACCTCGCGCGACACCAGGTAGGCGCGGGCGACGTCGGACGGGGAGGCCCCGGTCTCCTCGTTCACCCGGAACATGAACGTGGTGCCGGAGTTGTTGACCAGGTCGTTCACCACCGCGGTGGTGATGATCTCGCGGCGCAGCGGGTGCCGGTCCATGTAGGAGCGGAACCGCTCGCGCAGCGGGGTCGGGAAGTAGTCGACCAGCCAGGACTCCAGGTACGGGTCGTCGGGCAGGTCGGAGGAGTTCAGCTCGGCGTCCAGCGACAGCTTGGCGTAGGCCAGCAGGACGGCGAACTCCGGGCCGGTCAGGCCGTGCCCGGCCTGGCGGCGTTCGGCCAGCGCCTTGTCGTCGGGCAGGAACTCCAGGCGCCGCTTGAGCCGGCCGTCGCGCTCCAGCTTGCGCATGTAGCGGGTGTGGACGTGCAGCATGGACCGGGCCTGCGCCCGGGACGCGGCCAGCACCACGTTCTGCGCGTAGTTGTCGCGCAGCACCAGCGCGGCGACCTCGTCGGTCATCTCGTACAGCAGCTGGTCGCGCTGCTTGCCGGTCAGCTCGCCGTCGCGCACCGCCTGGTCGAGCAGGATCTTGATGTTGACCTCGTGGTCGGAGGTGTCCACCCCGGCGGAGTTGTCGATGAAGTCGGTGTTGACCAGGCCGCCGCGGCGGGCGAACTCGATCCGGCCGAGCTGGGTGACGCCCAGGTTGCCGCCCTCGCCGATCACCTTGCAGCGCAGCTCGGAGGCATTGGCCCGCACCGGGTCGTTGGCCTTGTCGCCGACGTCGGCGTTGTTCTCGGTGGACGCCTTGACGTAGGTGCCGATGCCGCCGTTCCACAGCAGGTCCACCGGCGCGCACAGCACGGCGTGGATCAGCTCGTAGGGGGTCAGCGCGGTGACGCCCGGGTCCAGGCCGAGCGCCTCGCGCACCTCCGGGGTGATCTTGATGGACTTGGCGGTGCGCGGGTACACGCCGCCGCCGCGGGAGATCACCGAGCTGTCGTAGTCGGCCCACGAGCTGCGCGGCAGCTTGAACAGCCGCTCGCGTTCGGCGTAGGAGCGCTCGGGGTCGGGGTCGGGGTCGAGGAAGATGTGCCGGTGGTCGAACGCGGCGACCAGCTTGATGTGCCGGCTGAGCAGCATGCCGTTGCCGAACACGTCGCCGGACATGTCGCCGATGCCCACGACGGTGAACGGCTCGTTCTGCACGTCCTTGCCGAGGGAGCGGAAGTGGTACTTCACCGACTCCCAGGCGCCGCGGGCGGTGATGCCCATCGCCTTGTGGTCGTAGCCGACCGAGCCGCCGGAGGCGAACGCGTCGCCGAGCCAGAAGCCGTAGGAGGCGGCGACCTCGTTGGCGATGTCGGAGAACGTGGCGGTGCCCTTGTCGGCGGCCACGACCAGGTAGGGGTCGTCGCCGTCGTGCCGCACCACGTCGGGCGGCGGGACGACCTTGCCGTCGACGAGGTTGTCGGTGATGTCCAGCAGCCCGGAGATGAAGTCGCGGTAGCAGGCGATGCCCGCGTTCATGAACGCCTCGCGGTCGGAGGCGGGCGGCAGCTGCTTGCCGACGAAGCCGCCCTTGGCCCCGGCCGGGACGATCACGGTGTTCTTCACCGCCTGCGCCTTGACCAGCCCGAGGATCTCGGTGCGGAAGTCCTCGCGGCGGTCCGACCAGCGCAGCCCGCCGCGCGCCACCGACCCGAACCGCAGGTGCACGCCCTCCACCTTCGGCGAGTACACGAAGATCTCGTAGGTGGGGCGGGGCTGCGGCAGGTCCGGGATGCGCGAGGGGTCGAACTTGATCGACAGGTAGGGCTTGCGCTGGAAGTGGTTGGTGCGCAGGGTGGCCTCGAACATCGCCAGGTAGGCGCGCAGGATGCGGTCCTCGTCGAGGCTGGCGACCTCCTCCAGCAGGCCGCTCAGCTCCTCGTGGATGGCCTCGCTGCGCTCGTCCTCCCCGCCGGCGAGGGCCGGGTCCAGGCGGCTCTCCCAGTACCGCACCAGCAGCCGGGTGATCTGCGCGTTGCGCAGCAGCACCTGCTCGATGTAGCGCTTGGAGAACGTGGTGCCGATCTGCCGCAGGTACAGGGCGTAGGCGCGCATCACCATCGCCTGCCGCCAGTTCAGGCCGACGTGCAGGACCAGCGCGTTGAACCCGTCGTTTTCGATGTCGCCGCGCCACAGGGCGGCGAAGGCGTCCTGGAACAGGTCCTTGATGTCCTCCTCGGGCACCCCCTCCGGCGGGTCGTAGCGCAGCCCGAGGTCGTAGATCCAGGCGCGGGGCCGGTCGGCCGGGCGGATCTCGTACGGCCGTTCGTCGATCACCTCGACGCCCATGTTGTGCAGCAGCGGCAGCACCCGCGACAGCGAGATCGGCGGGCCCTGCCGGTAGAGCTTCAGGCGCCGCTCGCCGGGCTCGGCGCCGTACGGCTCGTACAGGTTGATGGAGGTCTGGCCGTCCTCGGTGAGCTCCTCCAGGCGGCGCAGGTCGGCCACGGCGGTGCGGGCCGGGAAGTCGGCCTTGTAGCCCTCGGGGAAGGCGTCGCCGTAGCGGCGGGCCAGCACGCCGGAGCGCTCCTCGCCGCACTGCTCGACGATGGCGTCGGCCAGGTCGTCGGCCCACGAGCGGGTGGCGGCGGCCAGCCGGGCCTCCAGCTCCTCGACGTCGACGTCGGGCAGCGGGCGGCCGCGTTCGCCCCGCACCACCACGTGCAGCCGGGCCAGCACCGACTCGGTGACGTTGGCGCTGTAGTCGACCGAGACGCCCTCGAAGGCGTTCTTGAGGATCTCCTGGATGCGCAGCCGCACCCGGGTGGTGTACCGGTCGCGCGGCAGGTACACCATGCAGGACATGTAGCGGCCGTAGGTGTCCTTGCGCAGGAACAGCTTCAGGTGGCGGCGTTCGCGCAGCCGCAGCACGCCGAGCGCGATCGACAGCAGGTCGTCGACGGAGATCTGGAACAGCTCGTCGCGCGGGTAGGTCTCCAGGATCTCGATCAGGTCCTGGCCGTCGTAGCTGTCGGGGGTGAACTCGGCGCGTTCCAGGACCTCGGCGAGCTTGCGCTTCAGGACGGGCACGTGCGCGATCGAGGCGCTGTAGGCCACGTGCGTGAACAGGCCGAGGAAGCGGCGCTCGCCTATCACCTCGCCGTCCGGCCCGAACTTCTTGACGCCGATGTAGTCCAGGTACAGGGGCCGGTGGACGGTGGACCGGGAGTTGGCCTTGGTCAGCACCAGCAGCTGCTTCTCGGTGGCGCGTTCGCGCACCTCGGGCGGCAGCGCGGCGAAGCTGTCGGACTCCCGCTTGTCGGCGCGCAGGATGCCGAGGCCGGTACCGGGCTCGGGACGCAGCGCCGTGCCGTCGTCGGTGAGCGTGTAGTCGCGGTAGCCGAGGAAGGTGAAGTGGCCGTCGGCCAGCCAGTCGAGCAGCTCGACGCCCTCGTCCAGCTCCTTTTCCGGCAGCGGCGGCGGGTCGTAGCGCAGGCTGGTGGCGATCTCGCCGGCCCGGGCGCGCATCTTCGGCTCGTCCTCGAAGGCGACCCGCACGTCGTTCAGCACGCGCAGCAGGTCCTTCTCCAGCTGCTCCAGGACGGCGCGGTCGCTGGTGCGGTCCACCTCGATGTGGATCCACGACTCGTCCAGGTCGGTGGCGTTGTCGAGCTTGCGGCGGAATGCCTTGAGGTGCCCGGCCACGTCGCGGTCGACGCCCAGCAGCGGGTGGACGATCAGGTGGGTGGTCAGCTGGTGCCGGTTGAGCTCCATCGTGACCGAGTCGACCAGGAACGGCATGTCGTCGGTGACCACCTGCACGACGGTGTGGCCGGGGTCCCAGCCGTACTCCTCCACGGTGGGGGTGAACACCCGCACCTTGGCCCGCCCCTGCGGCCGCTCCTCGCCGAGCAGCCGGTGCGCCATGGCGGGGCCGAAGATATCGACCAGATCGCGGTCCAGCAGGTCCTCGGGTGCCACGTGGCGGTAGTAGAGGCGCAGGTATTCGACCGCGTCGTCGAGGTCGATCCCCTTGCTCCCCGGGCCCTGCGCCCAGGTCTGCGCCGCCTTCCGCAGCAAATCATCCTTGGCTTGATCGAGCTTGCCGCCCATCGACTCTCCCCATCGAGACTCTTTCCCCCGGGCAGGGGGCGTGGGAGGGCGTCCCCCCACGAGCAACGTCGCCACCTCGTTGTGGCGCCGCTCACTGCGTCAGCGTAACCAGGAAAAGCCGCAAAGCCGACCCGAGCGCCCAGGACACGGCCGTGGCCTTCCCCACGTCTCCGCCGTTTCGATGCCCTGTGACCGCGTCTTCACCGCGATTTCGCACGCCGGTCCGGCCGCCCGCAGGCGGCCGGACGATCAGCTGTCGCCGCCGGAGCCGCTGCCGCCGCCGCTGCCGCCGCCGCTGCCGCCGGTGCCGCCCGAGCCGGGATCGGACGGGCTGCTCGGGGTGCCCGTGCCGGGCTCGCCGGTGCCGGGGTCGGTGCCGGGGTCGCCGGTGCCCGGCTCGTCGGTGCCGGGCTTGTCGGTCGACGGGCTGGAGGGCCCGTCGTCGTCCGGGGCGTCGGTCGTCGGGGTCGTGGAGGGCGTGCCGGACGGCCCCCCGGACATGTCGTCCGTCGGCGCCCCCGAGCCGGTGGGCGCGGACGACGGCTCCTCCTGCGACGCGGTCTCCTCCGACGTGGGCGTGTTGGTCGGGCGGTCGTCGTCGTTCACGGCGGAGGGGACGACGCCGGCGGGCGTGGGGCCCTGGTTGTGGTCGCCGACGGTCTTGCCGGTCTTGTCGTTGCCGCTGAACGCCAGCACCGCCGAGGTGATCACGATGGCGATGATCGCGGCGGCGGCCCCGGCCAGCGCGGCCAGCCTGCGGCGGTCCCGCAGCGCGGCCGGCAGGGCGGGCCGGTCGGGCGCGCCGTTCGGCGGCAGCGTGTTCTGCGCGGCCCATTCGGCGGGGGTCGGCAGCCGCTCGGGCTCCCGGTCGCGGTCGTCGGCCCGCTCGGCGCCGACCGCGCCGATCGCCTGGGTCCGCCCGGACACCGGGTCGCGGTCGCCGGTGCGGTCGGCCGGGCCGTCGGCGGCGCCGTCCGCGCG
>NZ_BAABDO010000030.1:0-61606 GCF_039539665.1 Actinomadura keratinilytica | reverse complement strand
CCGGCCGCCGCCGCCGCGGTGGCCGCCGCGGCGCTGCCGGCCGCCGCCGGCGGCCCGCTGCTGGGCGGCCTGCTGCTCGCGCTCGAGGCGGGTCTGCGCGGCCTCGCCCTTGTAGATCCACACCTTGACGCCGATGCGGCCGAACGTCGTCCGGGCCTCGTAGAACCCGTAGTCGATGTCGGCGCGCAGCGTGTGCAGCGGCACCTGGCCCTCGCGGTAGAACTCCGACCGCGACATCTCCGCGCCGCCGAGGCGGCCGGAGCACTGCACCTTGATGCCCTTGGCGCCGGACTTCATCGCCGACTGGATCGCCTTGCGCATCGCGCGGCGGAACGCCACCCGGCTGGACAGCTGCTCGGCCACGCCCTGCGCGACCAGCTGCGCGTCCACCTCGGGGTTCTTGACCTCGAGGATGTTCAGCCGCACCTGCTTGCCGGTCAGCTTCTCCAGGTCGCCGCGCAGCCGCTCGGCCTCCGCGCCGCGGCGGCCGATGACGATGCCCGGCCGGGCGGTGTGGATGTTGACCTCGACACGGTCACGGGTCCGCTCGATCTCCACCTTGGAGATGCCCGCCCGGTCCATGCCCTTGTTGAGCATGCGCCGGATCTGGACGTCTTCCTTGACGTAGTCCTTGTAGAGCTTGTCGGCGAACCACACGCTCTTGTGGTCGGTGGTGACGCCGAGCCGGAACCCGTGCGGGTTGATCTTCTGACCCACTACCGGGCCCTCCTCTGCTTCCTGCCGCCGCCCGCCGAAGCCTCCTCGCGCGACTCCAGCACCACGGTGATGTGGCTCGTGCGCTTGTTGATGCGGTAAGCCCGGCCCTGGGCGCGGGGCCGGAAGCGCTTCAGCGTCGGCCCCTCGTCCACCCACGCGCGGCTCACGACCAGCGTGTCGGTGTCGAGCTTGAAGTTGTGCTCGGCGTTGGCGATGGCGCTCGCCAGCACCTTGCCCACCGGCTCACTCGCAGCCTGGGGGGCGAACCGCAGCACCGCCTGAGCCTCCGTGGCCGGCAGGCCGCGGATGAGGTCCACCACGCGGCGGGCCTTCCTGGGCGTGACGCGGATGTACCGCGCCTGGGCCCTGGCTTCCATCGCTAGTTCCTCTCCGTGTTGCGATCCTCGCCCGCCGCGACGGGCGAGACCCTCTGCCTGCTCAGCCGCGACGGCTGCGGCGGTCTTCCTTGACGTGGCTGCGGAACGTGCGCGTCGGCGCGAACTCGCCGAGCTTGTGCCCCACCATGGCCTCGGTGATGAACACCGGGACGTGCTTGCGGCCGTCGTGCACCGCGATCGTGTGCCCGATCATCTCGGGAATGATCATGGAGCGCCGCGACCACGTCTTGATGACGTTCTTGGTCCCCTTCTCGTTCTGCTCCTCCACCTTCTTCAGAAGGTGGTCGTCCACGAAGGGGCCCTTCTTAAGGCTACGTGGCATGACGAGCGACTCCTACCGCTTCTTCTTCGTGCGCCGACGGACGATCAGCCGGTCGCTGGGCTTGTTGGCCCGGCGGGTGCGGCCTTCCTTCTTGCCCTTGGGGTTGACCGGGTGCCGACCGCCGGAGGTCTTGCCCTCACCACCACCGTGCGGGTGGTCGATCGGGTTCATGGCCACACCGCGGACGGTCGGGCGCCGGCCCTTCCAGCGCATGCGGCCCGCCTTGCCCCAGTTGATGTTGGACTGCTCGGCGTTGCCGACCTCGCCCACGGTGGCGCGGCAGCGCACGTCCACCATCCGCATCTCGCCGGAGGGCATGCGCAGCGTGGCGTACTTGCCCTCCTTGGCCAGCAGCTGCACGCCCGCGCCCGCGCTGCGGGCGATCTTGGCGCCGCCGCCCGGCCGCAGCTCGATGGCGTGGATGACGGTACCGGTCGGAATGTTGCGCAGCGGCAGGCAGTTGCCCGGCTTGATGTCGGCGCCCGGACCGTTCTCGACCCGGTCGCCCTGCTTGAGTCCCTGCGGGGCGAGGATGTAGCGCTTCTCGCCGTCCACGTAGTGCAGCAGCGCGATGCGGGCGGTGCGGTTCGGGTCGTACTCGATGTGCGCGACCTTCGCCGGGATGCCGTCCTTGTCGTCCCGCCGGAAGTCGATGATCCGGTAGGCGCGCTTGTGCCCGCCGCCCTGGTGCCGCGTGGTGATGCGACCGTGGTTGTTGCGCCCGCCCTTCTTCGGCAGCGGGCGCAGCAGCGACTTCTCCGGCTCGGTGCGCGTGATCTCGACGAAGTCGGACACGCTCGCACCGCGACGGCCGGGCGTCGTCGGCTTGTACTTACGGATGCCCATCTTTTTCGTTCATCCCTTGTCTGCTCCGGCGATCCCGGCCGTCAGGCCGGGGTCCCGAAGATGTCGATCCGGTCGCCCTCGGCGAGGCTGACGATGGCGCGCTTGGTGTCCTTGCGCTTGCCCCAGCCGTACCGCGTGCGCTTGCGCTTGCCCGGCCGGTTGAGGGTGTTCACCTTCGTCACCTTGACGTTGAACACCTCCTCCACGGCCTGCTTGATCTGCGTCTTGTTGGCGTCCGGGCGGACGATGAAGGTGTACTTGTTCTCGTCCAGCAGTCCGTAGCTCTTCTCCGAGACGACCGGCGCGATGATGATGTCGCGAGGGTCGGCGATCTTGTTCATTCGGCCACCGCCTCCGAAGCACCGGACTTCTTGGTAGCGCGCGCGATGAACTCGTCGTAGGCGGCCTTCGTGAAGACCACGTCGTCGTTCACCAGCACGTCGTAGGTGTTGAGCTGGTCGGACACCAGAAGGTGGACGCTGGGCTCGTTGCGCAGGCTCTTCCAGGTGACCTCGTCCTCGCGGTCCAGGACCACCAGCACCCGCCGCGCGTCGGTCACGCCGCGCAGCGCGGTCAGCGCCGTCTTGGTCTTGGGCGTGTCGCCCTCGATCAGGTGGTCGACCACGTGGACCCGGCCGTGGCGGGCCCGGTCCGACAGGGCGCCGCGCAGCGCGGCGGCCTTCATCTTCTTCGGCGTCCGCTGGGTGTAGTCGCGGGGCTGCGGCCCGTGGACGGTGCCGCCGCCGGCGAACTGCGGGGCGCGGGTCGAGCCCTGGCGGGCCCGGCCGGTGCCCTTCTGCCGGTACGGCTTCTTGCCGCCGCCGCGCACGTCCCCGCGGGTCTTCGTGGCGTGGGTGCCCTGCCGCGCCGCGGCCTGCTGCGCCACCACGACCTGGTGGATCAGCGGCACGTTGGTCTTGGCGTCGAAGATCTCCGCAGGCAGGTCGACGTCCAGCTTGCTGGTCACTTGCCCGCTCCCTTCACTGCGTCGCGAACCATGACCAGCCCGCCGTTCGGGCCGGGAACCGCGCCCTTGATGAGCAGCAGGTTCTTCTCCGGGTCGATGGCGTGGATGGTCAGGTTCTGCACGGTGGTCCGGGCGTTGCCGTGCCGCCCCGCCATGCGGAGGCCCTTGAAGACGCGACCGGGGGTCGCGCAGCCGCCGATCGAGCCCGGCGAACGGTGCTTGCGCTGGGTGCCGTGCGAGGCGCCGAGGCCGCCGAAGCCGTGACGCTTCATCACACCAGCGGTGCCCTTGCCCTTGCTGGTGCCGGTGACGTCGACCTTCTGCCCGGCCTCGAAGACCGTAACGGTGATCTCCTGGCCGAGTTCGTACTCGGAGGCGTCATCGGTCCGGATCTCGGCCAGGTAGCGGCGCGGGGTGACGCCGGCCTTCTCGAAGTGCCCGGCGCGCGGCTTGTTCACCTTGCGCGGGTCGATCTGGCCGTACCCGAGCTGCACGGCGCTGTAGCCGTCGCGGTCCTGGGTGCGGATCTGGGTGACGACGCACGGCCCGGCCTGGACGACGGTCACCGGAACGATCCGGCCCTCATCGTCGAAGACCTGGGTCATGCCGAGCTTCTCGCCCAGGACGCCCTTCCTGTTCCTACTCATCTTCGGTGCGTCCCTCAGAGCTTGATCTCGATGTCAACGCCGGCCGGAAGGTCGAGCCGCATCAGCGAGTCGACCGTCTTGGGCGTGGGATCGATGATGTCGATCAGCCGCTTGTGCGTGCGCATCTCGAAGTGCTCGCGCGAGTCCTTGTACTTGTGCGGCGAGCGGATGACGCAGTACACGTTCTTCTCGGTCGGCAGCGGCACCGGGCCCGCGACCTTGGCGCCCGTCCGCGTCACCGTCTCAACGATCTTCTTCGCGGAGGTGTCGATGACCTCGTGGTCGTAGGCCTTGAGCCGGATGCGGATCTTCTGTCCCGCCATGGTGGCCTCGGTGTCCTTTGCTGGTAGTGCCGCTGGGTGTTCGATCGTGACGCGGCGGCCCGGCCTGTGGTTCTGGCGGCCGGGCCGCCGCGTCGACGAGAGGTGTTACTTGATGACCTTGGTGACGCGACCCGCGCCCACGGTCCGGCCACCCTCACGGATGGCGAACTTCAGGCCCTCCTCCATGGCGACGGGCTGGATCAGCTCGACGCGCATCTCGGTGTTGTCGCCCGGCATGACCATCTCGGTACCCTCGGGCAGGTTCACGACGCCGGTCACGTCCGTGGTCCGGAAGTAGAACTGCGGACGGTAGTTGTTGAAGAACGGCGTGTGCCGACCACCCTCGTCCTTGGACAGGATGTAGACCTGCGCCTCGAACTCGGTGTGCGGGGTGTTGGTGCCCGGCTTGATGACACACTGGCCGCGCTCCACCTCCTCGCGCTTGACACCGCGCAGCAGGAGGCCGACGTTGTCGCCCGCCTGGCCCTGGTCGAGGAGCTTGCGGAACATCTCGACGCCGGTGACGGTCGTCTTGAGCGACTCCTCCTTGATGCCGATGATCTCGACTTCCTCGTTGACGTTGATCACGCCACGCTCGATGCGGCCGGTCACCACGGTGCCGCGGCCGGTGATCGAGAAGACGTCCTCGATCGGCATCAGGAACGGCTTGTCGGTGTCGCGCTGCGGCTCGGGGACGTTCTCGTCCACGGCCTTCATGAGCTCCTTGATGGACTCGGCCCACTTGGCGTCGCCCTGCAGGGCCTGGAAGGCCGAGACGCGGACGACCGGAACCTCGTCACCGGGGAACTCGTACTCGCTGAGCAGCTCGCGGACCTCGAGCTCGACCAGCTCCAGGATCTCCTCGTCGTCGACCATGTCGCACTTGTTCAGGGCGACGACGATGTAGGGCACGCCGACCTGGCGGGCCAGCAGCACGTGCTCCTTGGTCTGCGGCATCGGGCCGTCGGTGGCGGCCACGACCAGGATCGCGCCGTCCATCTGGGCGGCACCGGTGATCATGTTCTTGATGTAGTCCGCGTGACCCGGGCAGTCCACGTGCGCGTAGTGCCGAGCCTCGGTCTGGTACTCGACGTGCGCGATGGAGATGGTGATACCGCGCTCGCGCTCCTCGGGGGCCTTGTCGATGTCCTCGAAGGGCGTGAACGGGTTGAGGTCGGGGTACTCGTCGTGCAGCACCTTGGTGATCGCCGCGGTAAGGGTGGTCTTACCGTGGTCGATGTGCCCGATGGTGCCGATGTTTACGTGCGGCTTGGTCCGCTCGAACTTGGCCTTCGCCACTGGTTGCTCCTTGTTGCGATCGTCGGCCGGCTGGACCGGCCGCCTGATGCTGCTGGCTGGTGACCTCGGGCTCGGGTGCTACTCGCCCCGCGCCTTGGCGATGATCTCCTGCGCGACGTTGCTGGGCACCTCCGCGTAGGAGTCGAACTGCATCGTGAAGACCGCCCGGCCCTGGGTCTTGCTGCGCAGGTCGCCCACGTAGCCGAACATCTCCGAGAGGGGCACGAGCGCCTTGACGACCCGCATCCCCGCGCGCTCGTCCATGGCCTGGACCTGACCGCGCCGGCTGTTGAGGTCACCGATGACATCGCCCATGTTGTCCTCGGGCGTGGTGACCTCGACCGCCATCAGCGGCTCCAGCAGCGTCGGCGCCGCCTTGCGGGCGGCCTCCTTGAACGCCATGGAACCGGCGACCTTGAAGGCCATCTCCGAGGAGTCGACCTCGTGGTAGGCGCCGTCCTGGAGGGTGACCTTCACACCCACCATCGGGTAACCGGCGAGCACGCCGAACTCGGCCGCCTCCTGGCAGCCGGCGTCCACCGACGGGATGTACTCCCGCGGGATGCGCCCACCGGTGACCTTGTTCTCGAACTCGTAGCCGTCGTTGCCCTCGCCCAGCGGCTCCAGGTCGATGATCACGCGGCCGAACTGGCCCGAGCCACCCGTCTGCTTCTTGTGGGTGTACTCGACCTTCTCCACCTTCTTGGTGATCGTCTCCCGGTAGGCCACCTGCGGCTTGCCGACGTTGGCGTCGACCTTGAACTCCCGCTTCATGCGGTCGACCAGGATCTCCAGGTGCAGCTCGCCCATACCGGAGATCACCGTCTGGCCGGTGTCCTCGTCGGTGCGGACCTGGAAGGACGGGTCCTCCTCGGCCAGCCGCTGGATCGCCGTGGACAGCTTCTGCTGGTCGGCCTTGGTCTTCGGCTCGATCGCCACGTGGATGACCGGAGCCGGGAAGGTCATCGACTCCAGGACGATCGGGTCCTTCTCGTCGCACAGCGTCTCGCCGGTGGTGGTCTGCTTGAGACCCATCACCGCGACGATGTCGCCGGCGCCGACCCGGTCGATCTCCTCACGCTTGTTGGCGTGCATCCGGTAGATCTTGCCGATCCGCTCCTTGCGCTCCTTGACGGAGTTCAGGACCTGGGAGCCGGACTCCAGGACGCCCGAGTAGACGCGGATGAAGGTCAGCTTGCCCAGGTGCGGGTCGGACACGATCTTGAAGGCCAGCGCGGAGAAGGGCTCCTCCTCGCTGGGCTTGCGGGCCAGCGAGGTCTCCTCGTCGCGGACCGCGTGCCCCTCGATGGCCTCCACGTCCAGCGGCGAGGGCAGGTAGCGGACGATCGCGTCCAGCAGCGGCTGCACGCCCTTGTTCTTGAACGCCGTGCCGCACAGCACCGGGGTCACGTTGCCCGCGATGGTGGCGCGCCGGATCGCCGGGTAGAGCTGCTCCACGGTGGGCTCGGTGCCCTCCAGGTACAGCTCCATGATCTCGTCGTCGTTCTCGGCGAGGGTCTCGATCAGCTTGTCGTGCCACTCGCGGGCGATCTCGACGTGGGTGTCGGGGATGTCGACGACGTCGTACATCTCGCCGAGCTTGGCCTCCTCGTTCCAGAGGAGGGCCTTCATCGTGACCAGGTCGACGACGCCCCGGAAGTCGGCCTCGGCGCCGATCGGCAGCTGCATGGCCAGCGGGGTGGCCTGCAGCCGGTCACGGATCATGTCGACGCAGCGGTGGAACTCGGCCCCGACCCGGTCGAGCTTGTTGACGAAGCAGATCCGCGGGACGCCGTAGCGGTCGGCCTGACGCCAGACGGTCTCCGACTGCGGCTCGACGCCGGCGACACCGTCGAACACCGCGACCGCGCCGTCCAGGACGCGCAGCGACCGCTCGACCTCGATGGTGAAGTCGACGTGGCCCGGCGTGTCGATGATGTTGATGGTGTGCTTGACGTCGTCGACCGGCCAGGTGCAGGTGGTCGCGGCGGAGGTGATGGTGATCCCCCGCTCCTGCTCCTGCTCCATGTAGTCCATGGTGGCGGCGCCGTCGTGGACCTCGCCGATCTTGTAGCTGATGCCCGTGTAGTACAGGATCCGCTCGGTCGTCGTGGTCTTGCCCGCGTCGATATGGGCCATGATCCCGATGTTGCGGACCTTGGCCAGGTCTACACCGGTCTTGGTAGCCACTGTCGTCCTCGCGTAAGTCGTAGTGGGTCGGTGACCGCGGTCACCAGCGGTAGTGGGCGAACGCCTTGTTGGACTCCGCCATCTTGTGCGTGTCCTCGCGCTTCTTCACCGAGGCGCCGAGGCCGTTGCTCGCGTCCAGCAGCTCGTTCATCAGCCGCTCGGTCATGGTCTTCTCGCGGCGCTGCCGGGCGTACTGCACCAGCCAGCGCAGCGCCAGCGTGGTGCTGCGCGCCGGCCGCACCTCCACCGGGACCTGGTAGGTCGCACCACCGACGCGGCGGCTCTTGACCTCGATGGTCGGCTTGACGTTGTCGAGGGCGCGCTTGAGCGTGACGACAGGGTCGTTGCCGGTCTTCTCGCGGCACCCCTCCAGGGCGTCGTAGACGATGCGCTGCGCCAGCGAGCGCTTGCCGTCCAGGAGCACCTTGTTGATGAGCGCGGTGACCAGCGGCGAGTTGTACACCGGGTCGGCGATGAGCTGGCGCTTGCCAGCAGGGCCCTTGCGCGGCATCAGCTCTTCTCCTTCTTCGCGCCGTAGCGGCTGCGCGCCTGCTTGCGGTTCCGCACGCCCTGGGTGTCCAGCGAACCGCGGATGATCTTGTACCGAACGCCCGGGAGGTCCTTCACACGACCGCCGCGCACGAGCACGATGGAGTGCTCCTGCAGGTTGTGGCCGACCCCGGGGATGTAGGCGGTGACCTCGATCCCGCTGGTCAGCCGGACACGAGCGACCTTGCGAAGCGCGGAGTTCGGCTTCTTGGGCGTCGTGGTGTAGACGCGCGTGCAGACACCCCGGCGCTGCGGGCTGCCCTTCAGCGCGGGCGTCTTGTTCTTGGTCACCTTGTCCTGGCGGCCCTTGCGGACCAGCTGCTGGATCGTGGGCACCGCGTCTCCGTCTTCCTCGTACCGAGCCGGTATGTGTTCGTTCTGGGGTGGATTCCGCTCGCACGGAACCCGTCATCACCACCTCTGACGAGGCTGTGACCTGCCGGTTTCCCGACCTCTCCGACCCACGCGGTCGGGCGTGTCGCACTCTGCTTGGCCACACACGACCGCCCGGCCCCAGGGGGCCGAAACAAGCCGGGGAGTGTTTCGCGGCGCCGGCCCTGGCACCTGGGCCTTGCCGGTGCGCACGCGGATCGGCCCGCACACCGGCGGGCGCGAAGCAAGAGACTACCCAGCCCCGCGCCAAAGTGCAAAGCGAGTTCCGCACTATCGCGCCGGCCCCCTCCGGCGCAAGTACCGGCCCGCTGGAACCGGCCTGACGTGCACGGCCGCGCTCGTTATGAGTAACCGTCCGAGCGCGGGTGAAACGCCGGAATGCCGACGGATTTTTGTTGAGTGTTTGTTTTGTCCCCGACGCCCGGAATGGGCGCCCTATCGGGCGGCGCGGCGGCCGCGGCCGACCGCGCCGGCCTCCCGGCCGCGGCCGCTACATCACGAAGGCGACGATCACCACGATGAGGATCACCAGGGCGGCCACACCGCCGACGATGTAGAGCGTCTTACCGCCCTTGCCGCCCTTGTCGTCCGAACCGGCCGCGGCGCCGTAGCCGGGGTAGCCGCCCTGCTGCTGGCCGAACTGCCCCTGCTGCCCGTACTGGGCCGGGGCCTGCTGACCGTACTGGCCCTGCTGCCCCTGCTGCTGGCCGTAGACCTGCTGACCGTACTGCTGTTGCTGCTGCCCCTCGGGCTGCCCGTAGGGGTTCTGCTGCTGACCGCCGTACGGACTCTGCTGCTGGCCGTACGGGGCCTGCTGGCCGTACTGCTGCTGCTCGCCCTGCCCGTAGCCCTGCTGGCCGAACTGCCCCTGCTGGGCCTGGCCCTGCTGACCCGGCTGGCCCCACTGCTGCTGGCCGATGTCCATGCGCGTGGCGCCGTCGGTGCCGGCTCCGGCGGGGTTGCTGAACGCCTGCGTCGACCGCGCGTCCTCGCCGCCGGGCTGCTCGTGCTGCCCCTGGGCGGCGCCGTACGGCGCGGGCGGGTGCTCCTCACCCGAGGAGGCGGTGCCCGCCCCGGCCTCGGGAGGCGGCACCATCAGGGTGCGGGCGGAGTCGACGCCCTGCTTGTCGTCCTGGGGCGCCCACGGCTCGGGGGTGGCCGGGGGCGTCGGGGCCTGCCACGGCTCGCCCTGCGCCTCCGGCTGCTTGCGCTCGGGCCCCGTGGCCACGGGGATGTCGGTGCCGGGCGACCACGCGGTGGTGGCCTGGTCGCCGGCGACGGGCCGGGCCCTGTCGGCCTCGGGCGCACCGGCCCCCGGACCGGGGACGATCAGGGTGCGCTCGCCGCCCTCGCCGCCCTCGGCCTGCTGCTGCGGCTGCTGCTGGGCCTGCTGCTGTTGCTGGTGCTGCTGCACCTGCGGCGGCGGGGAGTAGAGGTCCTGCGCAGGGTTGTACGCCGGCTGCGGCTGGCCGTATTGGGGCTGCCCGTACTGCTGCTGCTCGGGCTGCTGCCCGAGGCCCTGCTGCTGGGTGTACGGCTGCTGCGGATACGGCTGCTGGCCGTAGGGAGGCTGCGGCGGCGCCTGAGGCGGAGTGAACCCACCCGGCCCCTGGGCCTGCTGCCCGTACGGCGCCTGCTGCTGACCGGGAGCCTGCTGCTGGCCCGGCGCGGGCTGCTGCTGGCCGTACGGCCCCTGCGGCGGCTCCTGCCCCTGCCCGAACTGCGACAGCGACTCGACCATGGTCGGCGGCGGAGGCGGGGGCGTGCCGCCCTGCTGCGGCTGCTGGGGCTGCGGCTGCTGCGCCGGGGGCTGCTGCCCCTGGTCCTGGGGCGCGGCGTGGCGGCCGCCTCCGGCGGCGCCGCCGAGCTGCGGTGCGCCGAACACCACGGTCCGGTCGCCCATCGGCCGCCCCGGCTGCTGCCCTGCGGACCGCCCGCCCGGCGCCTCGGGCGACTCCTCGTCGCCCGGCGACGGCGGCTGCGGTCCCTGCGTGCCGTCATGCTCGGTCATCGTGGGGGCTCCTTCAGTGCCGTCGTCCCGGACCTCTCCACGCCCGGACCTCTCCGCGCTCCCGGACGTGGCCGCTCGACCGCGCCCGGTCCTTTCTTGCCCCAGCCTGCCCCGATCGGCCGGTCTATCGCAAATCACCGGCACGCACCGTGGCGGCGGCATCGCGCACCGCCACCGGAGGCGGCGGCGGACGCGGGAAGACCGCCCCGCCGGAGCCCGGCGAGACGGCCTTCGCGACAACAGCACCGGAGCACCGCGCCGCGAGCAGACGGCGCCCCGGATTCCGGTCGCGCACCGGAGACTCACGATCCTATCCCCGCCCGCGCCCCACCGGCCTCCCCCGCCCACCGGCGCGCCCCGGAAAAGGCGGAGGCCGCCCCGATCCGCGATCGGGGCGGCCTCCGACGACCGTGCGGCCGTTACCGGTTGTACTGGCCGAAGTCGTACTCCTCCAGCGGGACGGCCTCGCCGGAGCCCTGGCCGAAGGCGTACTCGGCGCCGTCGTCGTAGGAGCCGACGGAGTACACCGCCGCCTTGGCCTCCTCGGTCGGCTCGACCCGGACGTTGCGGTACTGCGGCATGCCGGTACCGGCCGGGATGAGCTTACCGATGATGACGTTCTCCTTCAGGCCCAGCAGCGGGTCGCTCTTGGCGTGCATGGCCGCCTCGGTGAGGACCCGGGTGGTCTCCTGGAAGGAGGCCGCCGACAGCCACGACTCGGTGGCCAGCGAGGCCTTGGTGATGCCCATGAGGACGGGACGGCCCGCGGCGGGCGTGCCGCCCTCGGCGACCACGTTGCGGTTGGTCTCCTCGAACAGCGGACGCTCCACCAGGTCGCCGGGCAGCAACTCGGTGTCGCCCGACTCCAGGATGTTCACCCGCTTGAGCATCTGGCGGACGATCACCTCGATGTGCTTGTCGTGGATCGACACGCCCTGCGAGCGGTAGACGTTCTGGACCTCCTGCACCAGGTGCAGCTGCACGGCGCGCGGGCCGAGGATGCGCAGCACCTCGTGCGGGTTGACCACACCGGCGATCAGCTTCTGGCCGACCTCGACGTGCTCGCCCTCCTTGACCAGCAGGCGCGAACGCATCGGCACCGGGTAGGCGATCTCGTCGGAGCCGTCGTCGGGGACGATGACGACCTTGCGGGTCTTCTCCGTCTCGTCGATCTTGACGCGGCCGGCGACCTCGCTGATCGGGGCCACGCCCTTGGGGATGCGGGCCTCGAACAGCTCCTGCACACGCGGCAGACCGTGCGTGATGTCCGCACCGGCGACACCACCGGTGTGGAAGGTGCGCATGGTCAGCTGGGTGCCGGGCTCGCCGATGGACTGGGCGGCGATGATGCCGACCGCCTCGCCGACGTCCACCCGGTTGCCGGTGGCCAGGCTGCGGCCGTAGCAGGCGGCGCACACGCCGATCTTGGCCTCGCAGACCAGGGCGCTGCGGGTGCGCACCTCCTCCACGCCGGCCTCGATCAGCCGGGTCAGCACCGCGTCCGACAGGTCGGCGCCGGCCTGCACGATCACCGTGCCGTCGACCTCGACGTCCTCGGCGATGGTCCGGCCGATCAGGCTGGTCTCGGCGTTGGCCGGCTTGACCAGGTTGCCCGCGGCGTCCCGCTCGGCCACCCGGAACGGGATGGTGCGGTCGGTGCCGCAGTCCTCCTCGCGGACGATGACGTCCTGCGCCACGTCCACCAGACGCCGGGTCAGGTAACCCGAGTCGGCGGTGCGCAGCGCGGTGTCGGCCAGACCCTTGCGGGTGCCGTGGGTGGAGATGAAGAACTCCACCACCGACAGGCCCTCGCGGTAGGACGACTTGATCGGCCGCGGGATGGTCTCGCCCTTGGGGTTGGAGACCAGGCCGCGCATGCCGGCGATCTGGCGCAGCTGCAGCGGGTTGCCCCGGGCGCCCGACTGGATCATCATCCACACCGGGTTGGTCTTGGGGAACGCCGCCTCCATGTCGGCGGCCACGTCCGCGGTCGCCTTGTTCCAGATCTCGATGAGCTCCTGCCGGCGCTCGTCGTCGGTGATCAGGCCGCGGTTGAACTCCCGCTGCACCTTGTCGGCGCGCTTTTCGTAGGTGACCAGGATCTCCTGCTTGTTCGGCGGGACCACCACGTCCTCGATCGCGATGGTCGTGCCGGACCGGGTCGCCCAGTGGAAGCCGGTGCTCTTCAGCTCGTCCAGCGCCGCCGCCACCTCGACCTTGGGGTAGTTCTCGGCCAGCTGGTTGACGATCGCCGACAGCTGCTTCTTGCCGACCTCGTAGTTGACGAACGGGAAGTCGTTCGGCAGCGTCTCGTTGAACAGGCACCGGCCGAGCGTGGTCTCCAGCCGGTACGGGCGGCCCGGCTCGTAGCCCTCGGGCGCCTGCCAGCCGCGCGGCGGCGGGACGTCCTTCAGCCGCACCGAGATCTTCGCCTGCAGGTCCAGCTCGCCGCGGTCGTAGGCCATGATCGCCTCGGCGACCGAGGAGAACGCGCGGCCCTCGCCGAGCGCGCCCTCGGCGTCGGTGGTCAGCCAGTACAGCCCGATGACCATGTCCTGGGTGGGCATGGTGACCGGCTTGCCGTCCGACGGCTTGAGGATGTTGTTGGTGGACAGCATCAGGATCCGCGCCTCGGCCTGCGCCTCGGCCGACAGCGGCAGGTGCACCGCCATCTGGTCGCCGTCGAAGTCGGCGTTGAACGCGGTGCAGACCAGCGGGTGGATCTGGATGGCCTTGCCCTCCACCAGCTGCGGCTCGAACGCCTGGATGCCCAGGCGGTGCAGGGTGGGCGCGCGGTTGAGCAGCACCGGGTGCTCGGTGATGACCTCTTCCAGCACGTCCCACACCACCGGGCGGGCGCGCTCGACCATCCGCTTGGCGGACTTGATGTTCTGCGCGTGGTTCAGGTCGACCAGGCGCTTCATCACGAAGGGCTTGAACAGCTCCAGCGCCATCTGCTTGGGCAGGCCGCACTGGTGCAGCTTCAGCTGCGGGCCGACCACGATGACCGAACGGCCGGAGTAGTCGACGCGCTTGCCCAGCAGGTTCTGGCGGAACCGGCCCTGCTTGCCCTTGAGCATGTCCGACAGCGACTTGAGCGGACGGTTGCCCGGCCCGGTGACCGGGCGGCCGCGGCGGCCGTTGTCGAACAGCGCGTCGACGGCCTCCTGCAGCATCCGCTTCTCGTTGTTGACGATGATCTCGGGCGCGCCCAGGTCGAGCAGCCGCTTGAGCCGGTTGTTGCGGTTGATGACGCGCCGGTACAGGTCGTTCAGGTCGGACGTGGCGAACCGGCCGCCGTCCAGCTGGACCATCGGACGCAGGTCCGGCGGGATCACCGGGATGCAGTCCAGCACCATGCCCAGCGGGCTGTTGCGGGTGTTGAGGAACGCCGAGACGACCTTCAGCCGCTTGAGCGCGCGGGCCTTCTTCTGCCCCTTGCCGGTGCGGATGGTCTCGCGCAGCTTCTCGGCCTCGGCCTCCAGGTCGAAGTTCTGCAGCCGGGCCTGGATGGCCGCGGCGCCCATGCCGCCCTCGAAGTACTTGCCGAAGCGGTCGCGCATCTCGCGGTAGAGCAGCTCGTCGCCCTCCAGGTCCTGGACCTTGAGGTTCTTGAACCTCGTCCAGACCTCCTCCAGGCGGTCCAGCTCGCGCTGCGCCCGGTCGCGCAGCTGCTTCATCTCCCGCTCGGCGCTGTCGCGCAGCTTGCGCTTCTGGTCGGCCTTGGCGCCGGCCTCCTCCAGCTCCGCCAGGTCGGCCTCCAGCTTCTGCTGGCGGGCCTCGATCTGGGCGTCGCGGGCCTGCTCGATCTGCTGGCGCTCCACCGAAATGTGCGCCTCCAGCGTGGGCAGGTCGCGCTCGCGGCGCTCGGTGTCCACGCTGGTGATCATGTACGCGGCGAAGTAGATGATCTTCTCGAGGTCCTTGGGGGCCAGGTCCAGCAGGTAGCCCAGCCGCGACGGGACGCCCTTGAAGTACCAGATGTGGGTGACCGGAGCGGCCAGCTCGATGTGGCCCATCCGCTCGCGCCGCACCTTGGCGCGGGTCACCTCGACGCCGCAGCGCTCACAGATGATGCCCTTGAACCGGACGCGCTTGTACTTGCCGCAGTAGCACTCCCAGTCCCGGGTCGGGCCGAAGATCTTCTCGCAGAAGAGCCCGTCCTTCTCCGGCTTGAGGGTCCGGTAGTTGATCGTCTCCGGCTTCTTCACCTCGCCGTGGGACCACTGGCGGATGTCGTCGGCGGTCGCCAGACCGATGCGAAGCTCGTCGAAGAAGTTGACGTCAAGCAACAGTTTTCCCCTTGAGTTGATCAGACCTCTTCGACACTGCTCGGCTCACGCCGGGACAGGTCGATGCCGAGCTCCTCCGCGGCGCGGAAGACGTCCTCGTCGGTGTCGCGCATCTCGATGGACATGCCGTCGCTGGACAGCACCTCGACGTTGAGGCAGAGCGACTGCATCTCCTTGATGAGCACCTTGAAGGACTCGGGAATGCCGGGCTCGGGGATGTTCTCGCCCTTGACGATGGCCTCGTAGACCTTGACCCGGCCGAGGACGTCGTCGGACTTGATGGTCAGCAGCTCCTGCAGGGCGTAGGCGGCGCCGTACGCCTCCAGCGCCCAGACCTCCATCTCCCCGAAGCGCTGGCCGCCGAACTGCGCCTTACCGCCCAGCGGCTGCTGCGTGATCATGGAGTAGGGGCCGGTCGACCGCGCGTGGATCTTGTCGTCGACCAGGTGGAGCAGCTTGAGGATGTAGATGTAGCCGACCGAGATCGGGTCCTTGTACGGCTCGCCGGTGCGGCCGTCGAACAGCCGCGCCTTGCCGCCCGGACCGACCAGGCGCATGCCGTCCCGGTTGGGCAGGGTGCTCTCGATCAGCCCGGTGACGTCGTCCTCGCGGGCGCCGTCGAACACCGGCGTGGCGGTCTTGGTCCACGGCGGCGCCTCCGCGGCGCCCAGCGCCCGCAGCGTCCGCTTCCACTCGGCGTCGTCGCCCTCGATCTTCCACCCCTGGCTGGCGACCCAGCCGAGGTGGGTCTCCAGCACCTGGCCGACGTTCATCCGGCCGGGCACGCCCAGCGGGTTGAGGATGATGTCGACCGGGGTGCCGTCCTCCAGGAACGGCATGTCCTCGACCGGCAGCACCTTGGAGATGACGCCCTTGTTGCCGTGCCGGCCGGCCAGCTTGTCCCCGTCGGTGATCTTGCGCTTCTGCGCGACGTACACCCGGACCAGCTCGTTGACGCCCGGGGGCAGCTCGTCGCCCTCGTCGCGGGAGAACACCCGGACGCCGATGACCTTGCCCTGCTCGCCGTGCGGCACCTTCAGCGAGGTGTCGCGGACCTCGCGGGCCTTCTCGCCGAAGATGGCGCGCAGCAGCCGCTCCTCGGGGGTCAGCTCGGTCTCACCCTTCGGGGTGACCTTGCCGACCAGGATGTCGCCGGGGACGACGTCGGCGCCGATGCGGATGATGCCGCGCTCGTCGAGGTCGGCCAGCACCTCCTCGGAGACGTTCGGGATGTCCCGGGTGATCTCCTCGGGGCCCAGCTTGGTGTCGCGGGCGTCGACCTCGTGCTCCTCGATGTGGATCGAGCTGAGCACGTCGTCCTGCACCAGGCGCTGGGACAGGATGATCGCGTCCTCGTAGTTGTGCCCCTCCCAGGGCATGAACGCCACCAGCAGGTTCTTGCCGAGCGCCATCTCGCCGTTGTCGGTGCACGGACCGTCGGCGATGACCTGCCCGGCCTCGACCCGCTGCCCCTCGTCGACGATGGGCTTCTGGTTGAAGCAGGTGCCCTGGTTGGACCGCTTGAACTTGGCGACCCGGTAGGTGGTGCGGGTGCCGTCGTCGTTCATGACGGTGACGTAGTCGGCGGAGACCTCCTCGACCACGCCGGCCTTCTCGGCCAGGATCACGTCGCCGGCGTCGGTCGCGGCGCGGTACTCCATGCCGGTGCCGACCAGCGGCGCCTCGCTGCGCAGCAGCGGCACCGCCTGGCGCTGCATGTTGGAGCCCATCAGCGCCCGGTTGGCGTCGTCGTGCTCCAGGAACGGGATCATGGCGGTGGCCACGGAGGTCATCTGCCGCGCCGACACGTCGATGTACTGGACCTCGCCCGGCGGCACCAGCTCGACCTCGCCGCCCTTCTTGCGGACCAGGACGCGGTCCTCGGCGAAGTGGCCGTCCTCGGTCATCGGCGAGTTGGCCTGCGCGATGACGTAGCGGTCCTCTTCGTCGGCGGTCAGGTAGTCGATGTCGTCGGTGACCCGGCCGTCGACCACCCGGCGGTACGGGGTCTCGACGAAGCCGAACGGGTTGACCCGGCCGAAGGCGGCCAGCGAGCCGATCAGGCCGATGTTCGGGCCTTCCGGCGTCTCGATCGGGCACATGCGGCCGTAGTGCGACGGGTGGACGTCGCGGACCTCCATGCCCGCGCGCTCACGGGACAGACCGCCCGGCCCCAGGGCGTTCAGGCGCCGCTTGTGGGTCAGCCCGGCCAGCGGGTTGGTCTGGTCCATGAACTGCGACAGCTGGCTGGTGCCGAAGAACTCCTTGATGGAGGCGACGACCGGCCGGATGTTGATCAGCGTCTGCGGCGTGATCGCCTCGACGTCCTGGGTGGTCATCCGCTCGCGGACGACCCGCTCCATGCGGGCCAGGCCCAGCCGGACCTGGTTCTGGATCAGCTCGCCGACGGTGCGCAGGCGGCGGTTGCCGAAGTGGTCGATGTCGTCGACCTCGATCGGCACCGGCACCACGCCGACGGTGGCCTCCTCCTCGCCGGCGTGCAGCCGGACGAGGTACTCGATGGTGGCCACGATGTCGTCCTCGGTCAGGGTCCCGGTGTTCATGTCCAGGTCCAGACCGAGCTTCTTGTTGACCTTGTAGCGGCCGACCTTGGCCAGGTCGTAGCGCTTGGGGTTGAAGTACAGGTTCTCCAGCAGGGTCTGCGCCGACTCCTTGGTCGGCGGCTCGCCCGGCCGCAGCTTGCGGTAGATGTCCAGCAGCGCGTCGTCCTGGCCGGAGGTGTGGTCCTTCTCCAGGGTGACGTTGATCGACTCGTAGCCGCCGAACCGCTCGCGGATGCGGGCCTCGTCCCAGCCCAGCGCCTTGAGCAGCACGGTCACCGGCTGCTTGCGCTTGCGGTCGATGCGCACGCCCACGTTGTCGCGCTTGTCGATCTCGAACTCCAGCCAGGCGCCGCGGCTGGGGATGACCTTGCACCCGTAGATGTCCTTGTCGGACGCCTTGTCCAGGGCGCGGTCGAAGTACACGCCGGGCGAGCGGACCAGCTGGGAGACCACCACCCGCTCGGTGCCGTTGATGATGAAGGTGCCCTTGGGGGTCATGAGCGGGAAGTCGCCCATGAACACCGTCTGGCTCTTGATCTCACCGGTGGTGTTGTTGATGAACTCCGCCGTGACGAACATCGGGGCGGAGTAGGTCATGTCCTTGTCCTTGCACTCCTCGACGGAGTACTTGGGCGGCTCGAAGCGGTGGTCCCGGAACGACAGCGACATGGTCCCGGAGAAGTCCTCGATGGGACTGATCTCCTCGAAGATCTCCTCAAGGCCCGACTGCGTCGGGACACTCTTACTACCGGCCTTCTGGGCCGCCTCGACCCGGGCCTTCCACCTCTCGTTGCCCAGCAGCCAGTCAAACGAGTTGGTCTGCAGCGCGAGGAGGTCCGGGACTTCGAGCGGCTCCTTGATGCGCGCGAAGGAGACGCGGTGCGGACCGGTTGCGGTATTCGAGGCGTTGCGCGAGGCTGCCAAGAGTGGTCCTTCCGAGGGCTCGCGGCGTAACAGATGACGCGCACGCCAGACGATCCAGGTACCGGACACCCCAACGAACCGCCCGCAAGCGGGACATGACGGGGATGTTCAGCACATGGATAGTCAGAGGGCAGCGCAAAGGGGCAGTGTAGCCGACCACTACACCGCATGCAAGTCTAGCGCCGCTGTATGCATCACAACTGCCATGGAGCATCGCTCCTCAGCGGCCCCGAGTCAAGAGCGGACTTGGACTTTTCGGGCTCTGACCTGCAGTGAGGAAGGCCATAGTTTAGGATTCGGCCCCCTACCCGCCGGTAGCCCGGGCGCGTCCGCACCCCTGCGGGTCCCGATCGGCGATCCAGGAAACCACCGAGCCCGGCCAAGAGCAAACTCGCGCCCCGGCGGAGGCGGGCGGCAGGGGCATGCCGGGCCCGCGGCCGGACGACGCGTCCGGCCGCGGGCGGGTCCGGGATCAGAGCATCTGCAGCTCGGAGACCAGCCAGCGGTCGCCGACCTTGCGCATCACCAGGCGCATCGAGAACTGGCTCGGCGTGCGCTGGCCGCTGCTCTCCTTGGCGGTCTGCTGGTTGAGGAACACCAGCGCGACGGCCCGATCGCCGTCGACGCTCTCCACGGCCGTCTTGACCGCGGTGCCCTCCACCACCGCCTGCTGCTGGGTGGCCGACGTCCGCACCGACCCGGTCAGCCGCTGGAACTCGGCCTTGAACGCGCCGGTGGTCTGCTCGGTGGCCCGCTTCAGGTCGGCGTCGATCGTGCGGTAGTCGTACGACGACAGGTCCTCGGCGGCCCGGGACGCGGCGAACTTCACCTGGTCGGCGGCCGCCTTCTGGTCGCCGGCCCGGTTCACGGCCGGCACCAGCCACGCCAGCCCCGCCACCAGCGCCACGTTGACGGCGATCAGCACGTATCCGGGCACACCGGCGGACGCCACCGCCCGGAAGAACCGCCGCGCCCGTCCGGGGGCGCGCTCGCCGTCGCCCTCCTCGTCGCCGTCGGCCGCGTCGTCCCCGGCCCGCTCGGCGCCGTCCGGCTCGGCGACGGTCTCGGTCTCGGCCGTCTTCGTCTCGGTCGCGGTCTTGGTGAGGGCGGGCTTGCCGTCGTCCCCGGATCCCTCGTCCCCGGATTCCCGCCCGCCGGCCGCCGCGTCGCCGGCCTCGGCCGCGTCGGCATCCCGCGGCCCGCTCTTGTGCGTTTCCCCGGCGCTGTCGGCGTCCTCAGCGCCCTCGGAGGCGTCGCCGCCGCCTTCGGAGCCGCCCTCGGTCGCGGACGCCTCAGCGGGCTTTTCCGGCTCTTCGGACGTCTCGGAGCCGTCCTCGGCCTCCGGGGCCTTCCTGCCCTCGGCCTTGGAGCCGGAGTCGGGCTCGGGCTTGGCGCCGGACTCGGACCCGGTCTCGGTCCCGCCCTCGGCCGCCGCCTGCTCGGCCTCCGCCTCGGCCGCCTCGCGGGCCGCGCGCTCGGCCGCCTCGGCGGCCTCACGGGCCTTGCGCGCGGCCGCCTCGGCGCGCTGCCGCGCCTTCTCCGCCTTCTTGGCCTTCTCGGCGGCGTCGCGCTTCCTGCGTCCGAGCATCGTCATGGGACAATCCCGAAGTTCGAGACGAGCCAGCGCCCGTCGGTACGGGTCAGATCCATCGAGTAGCGGTAGTACCGGGGCGCGCCCTGCGGCACCTTCGGGCTGGTGGTGGTCGAGGTGATCGCCACGATGACCTCGGCGGAGTCGCCGTCCATCGACACCACGCCGGCCCGCACCTGCTGCACCTGGGACATCGACTGGTTCTTGGTGGCGACGTCGGCGACGGTCTTGGCCTGGGTGGCCCACTGGTTGCGGATGTCGCCGGTCAGCCCCGCCAGCACCCGGTCGATGCCCTTCTGGATGTCGCGGTAGTCGAGGCTGGACAGGTTGACGGCGGTCTGCCGGGCGGCCTGGGCGGCGGCCGCGCGCTGCTTCTCCTCCTCCTGCGCCCGCCAGTACCGGTAGCCGAACACCCCCGCCGCCACGGCCAGCGCCACGGCCAGCACGCCGAGCACGGACAGGGTGGTCCGGCGGCCGCGCGACGCCTCGGCGTCGATCGCGTCGGTCGCGCCGTACCTCATCGCGTCGCCTCCTTCGCAGGCTTCGGCCCGGCCTCGGTGGTCGGTGCGGGCCCGTGGTCGGTCCGGCCGTTCAGTTCAGCCCCAGGGGGCCCAGCAGGAGCATCTTCCAGCCCGCCTCGCCGAGCAGGCGCGCCTGGTCGCCCGTCCAGCCCATGCCGTAACGCTTGCCGTCGGGCCCGTAGACCCATCCGGTCGATGGATCGTACCCGGCCAGTTCCACCCGGGTGGAGCCCAGCGGAACGGTCACGGCGCTCTGCGTCTGGACGCCGGCGTCGCCGCCCGCGGCGGCCTGCTTGGTCTCCCCGGTCTGCTCGTCCTCGGACTTCTTCCGGGTCTCGTCCTCGCCGGACGCCTTGGCCCCGTCCGAGCCGCCGGAGCCGCCGTCCGCGCCGCCGGGCGGGAACCCGGCGCCGTCGGTGGCGCCCGCGGGGACCTTCGGGTACGGGCGGATGCCGTCCTTGGGGAAGTTGCGGCTGCCGCGGACGGCCTTGTCGGAGTTCGCGGGCTCCTTGCACCCGGCCGTCAGCGGCGGCTCCTTGGACTCGGTGAACTGCGGCCAGCGCCGCTGCGTCACCTCGTAGCCCTTGGTGCAGGGCGCGGGGGCGTTGATGTTGAGCGCCAGGCCGAGGTGCTGGGTGCCGTCGCCCGGGGTCACGGTGAACGCCCCGGCCACCGCGATCGGGTAGAGGATGAACAGCGACCGCAGCCCGTCCTGGCGGGACGCGATGACCTGCCCGGTGCTGGTCATGTTGGCCAGCAGCACCGGCAGGGTCGGCGCCAGGTCGTCGATCGTCGCGTCGAGCCGGCCGACCGTGGACGGGGCCGCGTCGATGGCGGAGCGCAGGGCCGGGTCGTCGCGGCGCAGCTGGGTGGTGAGCCGGTCGAGGTCGCGGGCGAAGGCGCGGATGTCGGCGCCCTGGGAGCGCTGGGTGTTCAGCACGGTGCGGCTGTTGTCCAGCAGCTCCTTGGTCGCCGGGAAGGACTTGTCGGCGGTCTTCAGCAGCCGGTCGGTGTCGTCCAGGATCCGCTGCAGGTCGGCGGCCGAGCCGGAGAACGCCTTGTCCAGCTCGTCGACGATCGTGCGCAGGTTCTCCGGCTTGAGGTTGTTGCGCTCGATCAGCGTGTTGACGTTGCGCAGCAGCTCGGCGGTGGACACCGGCAGCCGGGTGTTCTGCCGGGGGATCGTGTACGGCTTGCCGTCGACGTATTCGTGCAGGTAGGGGCGGCCGCCGCGGGCGGGCTGCAGGTCGATGTACTGCTCGCCGACCGCGGACCGGTTGGCCACCACGGCGATCAGCCCGGCGCGCGGGATGGCGCGGCCGCGCTCCAGGTCCAGCCGGACGCGGATGCCGTCGCGGGTGAGCTGGATCGGGCCGACCCGGCCGACCGCCACGCCCCGGTAGGTCACCTCGGCGCCGGTGAACACGCCGCCGGAGTCGGTGAGGTCGACGTAGGCGGTGTACTGCCGGTTGAACACCTGGCGGCCCAGCCCGATGTAGTCGACCGTCACCACGTACACGCCGATCACGGTGATGACCGCGAAGACCAGCAGCTGGATCTTGACGCCGGTTTTGAGGATCACGACAGGCCCCCCGTCATCAGGGTCTCCAGATCGCGCTGGTGCGGGGCCATGGCCCCCGGCCGGCTCTGCCCGCCGCCGTTCCGGCCGTTCTGGCCGTTCTGGCCGCTGTTCCCAAAGGACGGCAGCCCGGGCAGCCCGCCGCCGGTGCCGGCGGTGCCGCCGGACGTCTGCGGCAGCACGCCGAGCGGCGTCTGCGGCAGGGTCACGTTCGGGACGGTGAGCATGTCGCGCATCTGGCGGCCGCTGTCGGCCAGCTTCTCCAGCTCGGTGCCGCCGAACAGGTTCTTGGCGATGCTCTCGAAGTCCAGGTCGAGGGTCAGCCGGACGTTGCCGTAGTCGCCGCGGATGACGTTGCTGAAGGTGGGCGGGAACGGGAACGTCATCAGGGTCTCCAGCGACTTGGGCAGGTTCTCGCCCGCCTTGTTGAGGTTGCGCAGGATCGTGTCGATGTCGCGGAGGTTGGCCACCATGTCGGCGTGCGACCTGTTCAGCACATCGGTGGTGGTGCGGCTGAGCTTGTCGAGGCTGACCAGCATCTTCGTCAGGTCGGCGCGGTTGCGGCGCAGGATCTCGATGGCCGGACCGGTGCGGTCGGCGGTGTCGGTGATGGTGCGCCGTTCGGCCGACAGCTTGGCCGACAGCCGGTCGATGCTGTCCAGCGCCCGGGTGATCGCGGTGCGGTTGCGGTCCAGGGTGCCGACGAAGGTGTTGACGCGGTTCAGCACCGACCGGATCTGCGGCTCGCGGCCGCTCATCGCCGCGTTCAGCTCGTGGGTGATCGTGGAGATCTGCTCCAGGCCGCCGTTGTTGAGCAGCATCGACATCGCCGACAGCACCGTCTCGACCTCGGTGCCCTGCCGGGTGCGCGACAGCGGGATCACATCGCCGGTGCCGAGCTCGCCGCGCGGCGTCTCGTTCGCGGGGTTGGCCAGCGCCACGTACTTCTCGCCCAGCAGGCTGGTCTGGTTGATCGAGGCGACGGCGTTGTCGGCCAGCTTCACGTCCCGGCGGAGCTTGACGGTGACGACCGCGTGCCAGCCGCCGGGGCCGCCCGCCAGGTCCACCTTCTCGACCTTGCCGACCGACACGTCGTTGACCTTCACCACCGACTGCGGCACCAGATCCAGCACATTGGCGAACTCGATCTTGACGGTGCGGGGGGCGGCGCCCAGGTCGGGGCCGCCCGGCAGCGGGAGCGAGTCCACGCCGCGGAACGAGCAGCCCGACAGCGCCGCCGCGGCGGCCAGCGCTACGGCGCCCAGCCTGCGGACGGGCGCGGCGCCCGTCCGGCGGCCCGCCCGGGGCGCGTGCTCGTCGGTCCGGCGCCTGCTCATCGGCCACCTCCTGGCAGCAGGGCCGTGAAGTCCCTGCGCGTGCTCGCGGTCTTGGCCTTGTTCGTCCTGGCGTTCGTCTCGGCGTTCGTCTTGGCGTTCGTCTTGGCCGACGAGCTCGACGAGCTCTTGGCCGAGCCCGAGCCGGCGTTCGGGCCGTAGGCGTCCGGCGGGATCGGCTCGGGGTCGTAGTGCGTGGTCAGCGCCGTGATCCAGGACAGGTCCAGGCTCAGTCCGCTGAGCGCCTTGCCGATGCCGTTGTAGGGGGTGACGAAGTCCAGGCACTGCTTGGCGGGGGTGCCGACCGAGTAGGCCAGCGAGCACAGCCAGTCGGCCAGGTTGTCGAACTGCAGGAAGTTCACCCGGTTGTGGATGGTGCCGCTGATCGGGTCGTAGGCGCGGCCCAGGTTGTTGATGGCCAGCGGCGCCGTCTGCAGCAGTTCGGCCAGGGCGTCCTTCTCCTTGACCAGCACGCCGGTGATCTGCGCGAGCTGCCGCACGTTGTCCGACAGCTGCTCGCGGTTGTCCTTGACGAACCGCTGGACGTTGCGCAGCGTCGGCCCGAGCGTGTTGAGCGCCGCGCTCAGCTCCTCGCGCTCGGCCGCCAGCTGCGCCGACACCCCGCTCAGATGCTGGGTGAACTGCCTGACCTGCGCGTCGTTGTCCTTGAGCGCGCGGGTGATGATCCGCAGGTTCTCGATGGTCTTGGCCACGTCCTCGCGGTCCTCGCTGAGCGTGCTCAGCAGCTCGGAGGTGTCGGAGATCGTCTGCCGGATGTCCTCGCCCTGGCCCTCCAGGGTGTCCGCGCCGACCTGCAGCAGCCGCGTCAGGGCGCCCTGCGAGTTGGCGCCCTGCGGGCCGAGCGCCTTGGACAGCTCGTTCAGGCTGGAGCCGACCTGGTCGACCTCGACGGGCACCTGTGTGCGGTTGACCGCCAGCGTCGCCCCGTCGGCCATCACCGCACCGCCCTTGTAGACGGGGGTGAGCTGCACGTACCGGTCGGACACCAGCGTCTGGTTGACGATGACGGCCTGGGCGTCGGCGGGCACCTTGTACTTGGCGTCGTAGCGCATCTTCACCCGCACCGAGCCGCCGACCGGGGTGACGTCGGTGACCTCCCCGACGGGAATGCCGAGGATCCGCACGTCGGCGCCGGGGTACAGGCCGACCGTCCGGGTGAAGTACGCGGTCAGGTGCTTCTGCTCGGGCTCTCGCAACACCGACACGAGCACGGCCGCCAGCACGGCGACGACGAGGACGACGCCGCCGACGCGGAGGATGGTTCCTTTGTTACGCACGGATGCCTGCCTGGTGCTCGCTCACGGGAGGAACGGCAACACGCTGTTGCCCTGGCCGTTGCCTGACTGTCCTGACCGGCCCCCCTGCCGCGTGCCGGTGCCGCTCTGGGTGCCGGCGCCGTTCTGCGTCTGCGGGTTCTGGATCGACGCCGGGATCGGCAGCAGGTTCTGCAGGTAGGCGTCGAACCAGCGGCCGCTGCCCGTGACGTCGGCGAACTGCCGGGCGAACGGCGCGTACAGCTTGATGATGCGGTCCAGGTTGTCCTGGTTGCGCAGCAGGATCTTGTTGACCCGCTCCAGGTTGTCCAGCATCGGCCTCAGCTGCGCCTCGTTCTCCTTGATCAGCGCGTTCACCTGCTGGGTCAGCGCGACCGTGTTGACCAGCAGCTGGTGGATCACCGCGCGGCGGGCCCGCACCTCCTGCAGGATCTTGTCGCCGTCCTGCAGCAGCTTGACGAAGTCCTGGTTGCGGTCGGCCAGCAGCTGCGAGACGTCCTTGGCGCGGTCGGCCAGCTCGTGCAGCTCGTCGTCGCGGGACGCGACCGTGTGCGACAGCCGCCGCAGCCCCTGCAGCGCCGCCCGGATCTCGTCCGGGGAGTTCTGGAAGGTGTCCGACAGCACGTCGAACGACTTGGCCAGCTGCTGGGTGTCGATCTTGTCGACCCGCTCGCTCAGCTCGCTGACCGCCGGGACGACCTCGAACGGGGTGCTGGTGCGCTCGCGCGGGATGTGCTTGAGCCGTCCGGTGCCGTCCGGCTTCAGCTCCAGGTAGTGCGAGCCGAGCAGGGTCTTGATCTTGATGGCGGCCTGGGTCTTCCAGCCCAGCCGCACCTGGTCGTCCACCCGGAAGGTGACCTTGACGTGGTCGCCGGCCAGCTCCAGCCCGGTGACCTTGCCGACCTTGACCCCCGCGATGCGCACCTCCTCGTCGGCCCGCAGCCCGGCGGCCTCGGCGAAGTCCGCGGTGTACGTGCGCTGCCCGTTGACCAGCGGCAGGCTCTCCAGGTTCAGCGCCACCAGCAGCGCGGCGGCGATGACCGCGAACGCGGTGAGGCCGATGGGGACCGGGTTGCGCTCCCGGAACGGGATCCTCATCTACTTGCACCTCGCGTTCTCGTTCACGATCGCCGGGGTCTGGTAGACCGGTCCGCCCGGCAGCCGCACCCGCGCGTCGAGGCCGCAGAGGTACATGTTGAACCACGACCCGTACGAGGAGATGTTGACCAGCCCCGCCATCCGGTCCGGGGTCCGCTCGAGCGCGTTCTCCAGGTCCTTCTCGTTGGCGTTGAGGGTCGCGGTGAGCCGGCGCAGGCCCGCGATGTCGTCGCGCACGTCGGGGCGCACGTCCTTGAGCAGCGCCGCGGTGGTGGAGCTCAGCCCGTTCAGCGCCGACACCGAGTCGAAGATCGCGTCCCGGTCCGCCGCGACCCCGCTGACCAGGCCGCGCAGGTCGGTGATCAGCTTGTTGATCTCGGTGTGCCGGGAGTCGATCGCGCCCAGCACGTTGTTCAGATTGGTGATCACGTTGCCGATCACCCGGTCCCGGTCGGCGAGCGTGTCGGTCAGCGACGCCAGGTGCGCCAGCAGGCTGTTGACGGTGCCGGACTCACCCTGCAGGACCTGGACGATCTCCATGGCCAGCTTGTTGACGTCCTGCGGCTCCAATGCACGAAACAGCGGGCGGAACCCGTTGAACAGCGCGGTGAGGTCGAGGGCCTCCTCGGTCTTGGCGTCGGGGATCACCGCGCCCGGCCGCAGGTAGCCGTTGACCCGGCCCGGCTGCTCCTGGCTCAGCGACAGGTACCGCTGCCCCATCAGGTTGCGGTAGCGCAGCTGCACCCCGGTCGACTCCGGCAGCCCGGCGCGCAGCACCCCGTCGCGCTGCACGCTGAAGGTGACGAGCGCCTTCATCTTCCCGCCGTCGGAGCGGTCGGAGTACAGCTTGACGTCGTCGACCTGGCCGACCCGCACCCCGGCGATCCGCACGTCGTCGTTCTCCAGCAGCCCGGTCGCGTCGGAGAACACGGCCTTGTAGGTGCGGGTGTCGGCGAACCGCACGTTGGCGATCGTCATCGCCAGCACGCCGGTCGCCAGAGAGGTGAGGGCGATGAAGATGCCCAGCTTGATCGCGGCACTGGTCGTCTTGCCCACGGCGCTCACCTGACCTCCACCACCGCTCCGTCCAGCAGCGGGCCGAACAGCAGCTGGGCCGCGTCGGGGACCTGGTCGGACGGGGTCCGGGTGAGCGGGCCCACCATGGCCTTGACCTTCTCCTTGTCGCTCATCCGGGTGCCGGGATCGACCAGCACGCCCGAGGCGGCCCGGCCGCGGGAGCCGGCCTGCCCGCTGCTCTGGGCGTCCTTCCACCACAGGTCGTCCTGCGTGCCGTCCAGCGCCAGGTAGTCGGGGAAGGGCACCTTGGGGTTGGGCAGGCCGTAGCAGCGCGGCCCGCGGTAGTCCTTCACCTCGGGCAGGTCCAACGGGTGCTTGTAGCCCGGCCGCGGCTTGACGATCTCGATGGTGAGGTTGAACGTCGGGGTGCGGCCGCCGCCCGCCTCCTCGGCGCGCGGCTTGAGCTTCATGATCCCCTCGGTGACGCAGGGCAGCTCGGGCGAGTACCGGGCGACCAGCGCCAGCCCGTCCCGGTTGGCGATGTTGAAGCCGATGATCTTGGGGCCGTTGTTGCGCATGAACCGGTCGCCCTTGTCGGCCAGCCCGGTGATCTGCGGGATGAGGTCCTCGATCGTGGCGCGCTTCTGCGTGACCGTGTCGCTGGTGACGTTGAGGTTGCGCAGCGTCCGCAGCAGGTCCGGGGCGGCCTGGTCGTAGACGTCGGCGGTGTCGGCCAGCGCCTTGAGGTCGTAGACCAGCGTGTCCAGCTCCGGGTTGATCTTCTTCAGCAGCGCGTCGGCCTGCTCCAGGTTGCGGCCGATCTGGTCGCCGCGCCCCTGCAGCGCGGTGGCCAGGGCGTTCAGCGTGGCGTTCAGCTTGGCCGGCGGCACCGCCTCCAGCAGCGGCAGCAGGTTGTCCAGCACCTGGTCGATCTCCACCGCGGCCTGCGAGCGGTCCTGCCGGATCACCTGGCCGGCGCGCAGCCCGACCGGTCCGGGCTGCGCCGGGACCTGCAGATCGACGTACTTCTCGCCGAACAGCGTCTTGGGCAGCAGCCGGGCCTGCACGTTGCGCGGGATCAGCTCGGCCTTGTCCCGGTTGATGGCCAGGTCGAGGATCGCGCCGTCGGGCGTCGCCCGGGTGCCGCGCACCTCCCCCACGATCAGCCCGCGCACCTTGACGTCGGAGCGGGGCAGCAGCTGCAGTCCGGCCCGCTCGGTGGCCACCTGCACCCGGACCACGGGGGTGAACGCCTTGTTGTACAGCGCCACGACCAGCGCCAGCAGCAGCGCGAGCACCAGCAGCATGGACAGCCCGAGCAGCCGGTGGCGGATCCGCTGCGACATGCCGCCGAACGGACGCGACGGGCTCTGCGGAAGCGACGTCATCCCCGGTTCACCCCGCGATCCGCACGGTCGTGGTGGCGCCCCAGATGGCCATGCCGAGCAGCAGGTCCGCCACGTTGACGACGACGATGCTGGTGCGCACGGCGCGGCCCACCGCCACGCCCACGCCGGCCGGTCCGCCGCTGGCGTTGTAGCCGTAGTAGCAGTGGATCAGCATCACGAGCATCGAGAAGACGATCACCTTGCCGAACGACCAGAGGATGTCGTACGGCGGTAGGAACAGATGGAAGTAGTGGTCGTAGGTGCCGGTGGACTGCCCGTAGAAGATCGTCACGATCAGCCGGGTGGCGCCGTAGGAGGCCAGCAGGCCGACCACGTACAGCGGGATCACCGCGATCATCCCGGCCAGCAGCCGGGTGGTCACCAGGAACGGCATGGACGGGACGGCCATGACCTCCAGCGCGTCGATCTCGTCGGAGATCCGCATCGCGCCGAGCTGGGCGGTGAACCCGCAGCCCACCGTGGCCGACAGCGCCAGCGCCGACACCAGCGGGGCGATCTCGCGCGTGTTGAAGTAGGACGCCACGAACCCGGTGAACGCGGCCGTGCCGATCTGGTTCAGCGAGTTGTAGCCCTGCATGCCGACCTGGCTGCCGGTGAAGAACGTCATGAACCCGACGATCACCACGCTGCCGCCGATCACCGCCAGCCCGCCGGTGCCGAGGCTGACCTCGGCCAGCAGCCGCAGCACCTCGGTGCGGTAGCGGCGCAGCACGCGGAACACCCACGCGAAGGCACGCGCGTAGAACGACAGCTGGTGCCCGAAGTCGTCCAGCCGCTCCAGCGGGGCGTTGACCATCCGGGAGACGGCCCTGCCCGTCTTGCCTGGCGCCGCCATCTCCTACATGCCCTTCTGCGGGACGAACTGGAAGTACAGGGTGGTGATCAGGAAGTTCTCCAGGAACAGCAGCATGAAGGTGATCACGACCGTCTGGTTGACCGCGTCGCCCACGCCCTTCGGGCCGCCCTTGGCGTTCAGCCCCTTGTAGGCGGCGACCAGCCCCGCGGTGATGCCGAACACGAACGCCTTGATCTCGGCCTGCACCAGGTCGGGCAGCTGCGCGATGGCGTTGAACGAGGCCAGGTAGGCGCCCGGCGTGCCGTCCTGCAGCAGCACGTTGAAGGTGTAGCCGCCGACCAGCCCGACCACCGACACCAGGCCGTTGAGGAACAGGGCGATGAACGCGCAGGCCAGCATGCGCGGGACCACCAGGCGGTGCAGCGGGTTGATGCCCAGCACCTCCATCGCGTCGATCTCCTCGCGGATCTTGCGGGAGCCGATGTCGGCGCACATGGCCGAGCCCGCCGCGCCCGCCACCAGCAGCGAGGTGACCAGCGGGCTGGCCTCGCGCACGATCGCCACCACCGCGGTCGCGCCGGTGAACGACTGCGCGCCCAGCTGCCGGATCAGCCCGCCGACCTGCAGCGACAGGATCCCGCCGAACGGGATGGCCACCAGCATCGTCGGGATCACCGTGACCGACACGATGAACCAGGACTGCTGGATGAACTCCCGCCACTGGAACGGCCACACGAACATCGCCCGGACGGTGTCCAGGCACAGGGCGAAGAACCGGCCGGGCTCCTTGACGGCGACGTTGACCGCCCCGTCCCCGACCTTGCGGAACACGTCGGAGGCGCTGCTTTTGCGGGTGCCCTCTCGCTGGTTCGCGCCGATACCAGGAGACGACATCAGCGCCGGCCTCCGGGGGGCGGCGAGGTGGGCGGCGGCGGCCAGGCGCCGGGGGGCGGCGGCGCACCCTGGCCGGGCTGCGGGGGCGGCGCCGACCGGCCCTGCGCCGGGGGCGGGGGCGCCCCCTGGCCCGCGGGCGCGCCGGACATGGCCGCGACGTAACGCGGCCACTCCTCGACCCAGTTGCGGCCCTGGTCGTCGATGAACGATCCGGGCGGCGGCGTCACGCCGTTGGCGGCGCACCAGGCGCCCGGGGCGTGCTGGCCCGCGCGCACCCGCCCGTCGCTGGGCATCAGCTGCGGCGGGATCGGCGGCAGCTTGCCGGGGTCGTGGCCCATCCTGGCCTCGGCCTCCAGCTCGGAGACGTCCTTCTCCTCCGACATCCCGATCGGGCCGACCCGGCGGGCGTTGAGGAACTGGCGGACGACCGGCTCCTCGCTGGACAGCAGCATCTCGCGCGGCCCGAACATCACCAGCTCGCGGCGGAACAGCAGGCCGATGTTGTCCGGCACGGTCCGCGCGGTGTTGATGTCGTGGGTGACGATCAGGAACGTCGCGTTGATCTGCGCGTTCAGATCGACGATCAGCTGGTTGAGGTAGGCGGTGCGGACCGGGTCCAGACCCGAGTCCGGCTCGTCCACCAGCAGGATCTCCGGGTCCAGCACCAGCGCGCGGGCCAGGCCGGCGCGCTTTTTCATCCCGCCGGAGATCTCGCCGGGGAGCTTGTGCTCGGCCCCGAGCAGGCCGACCATGTCCATCTTCTCCAGGACGATCCGCCGGATCTCCGCCTCGGTCTTGCGGGTGTGCTCGCGCAGCGGGAAGGCGATGTTGTCGTAGATGTTCATCGACCCGAACAGCGCGCCGTCCTGGAACAGCACCCCGAACAGCTTGCGGGTCTCGTACAGCTGCGCCTCGGGCAGGCGCGGCAGGTCGCGGTCGCCGATCCAGATGTGGCCGCGGTCCGGCTTGAGCAGCCCGACAAGCGACTTCAGGAACACCGACTTGCCCGTGCCGGAGGGCCCGAGGAGCACGTTGATCTCTCCCGCGGGCAGCGTCAGCGACACGTCCTGCCAGATGGTCTGGCGGCCGAAGGACTTGGTCAGTCCCTCAACCCTGATCTCGACGCCCACTCGTCACCTTTCGTCCAGGCCGGGGGGAATCCGGAACCAAAGACCGAGCAGCTGTGTGGTCGTAGCACTCCGTGCGTCGTCGTCACTCAGCGGACCACTCCCGTTGCTACCGCCGGGTAGCTGTGGCGGGTGTCACTACCGTAGCGGCCCGGCGCGGAAATGGAAGAGGGTGGGCGGAATTGGACCCGCCGTCCAGTGAGGTCGTAAGAGAATCGTTACTTACGTGCCTGGTGAGACTACTGGTCCGGGACGATCCGTCACAACACCATGACGAGACGCCTTCCGTCCCGCCGTGCACCCGCCGCGGGCGCCCGCGCCGACGGTGGGCCCGCGCACCGGCCGGGCCGGCGGCGCCGGAACGCGACGAGGCGGCCGCCCCACCCACGTGGGACGGCCGCCTCGTACGAAGCGAGCCGAAGCGCGCCAGAGGCGCCTCGCGATGCCGTGAGAAGCCTTACTTGACGGTGACCGTCGCGCCGGCCTTCTCCAGGGCCTCCTTGGCCTTGTCGGCCTGCTCCTTGTTGACCTTCTCCAGCAGCGGCTTGGGCGCGCTGTCGACCAGGTCCTTGGCCTCCTTCAGGCCGAGGCTCGTGAGGGCGCGGACCTCCTTGATGACCTGGATCTTCTTGTCGCCGGCGGCCTCGAGGATGACGTCAAACTCGTCCTTGGCCTCCTCGGCCGGGGCCTCGCCGCCGGCGGCCGGGGCGCCGGGGGCGGCGACGGCGGCCACCGGGGCGGCGGCCTTGACGTCGAAGGTCTCCTCGAACTGCTTGACGAACTCCGACAGCTCCAGGAGGGTCATCTCCTTGAACGCGTCGAGCAGCTCTTCGGTGCTGAGCTTCGCCATGGTGTCTTTCCTCCGCTAGGGCTTGGCAGATGGGTCGTCGATACGACCGCGGGTGGTCGGTCCGGGCGGGACCCCGGTCACTCGGCGGACGCGTCGGCGTCGGCCTGGGCGGCCGGGGCCTCGGCGGTCTCGCCGGCCTCCTCGCGCTTGGCGCGCAGCGCCTCGGCGAGCTGGGCGGCCTGGGTCGGCAGCGCGTTGAACAGGGCGGCCGCGTTGGCCATGGAGCCCTTCATCGCGCCGGCCAGCTTCGCGAGGAGCACCTCGCGAGACTCCAGGTCGGCGAGCTTGGTGACCTCGGCGGCGTCCATCGGCTTGCCGTCGATGTAACCGCCCTTGATCACCAGGAGCGGGTTCTCCTTGGCGAAGTCACGCAGCCCCTTGGCCGCCTCGACCACGTCGCCCTTGACGAAGGCGATCGCGGACGGGCCCTGCAGCAGGTTCCGGAACTCCTCGTCCAGACCCGCGTCGGACGCGGCGATCTTGGTCAGCGTGTTCTTCACCACGGCGAACCGGGCGTGCTCGCCGAGATTGGTGCGCAGCTTGTTCAGCTCTGCAACCGTCAGCCCGCGGTACTCGGTCAGCACGGCGCCGCTGGAGCTCCGGAACTCTTCCGTGAGCTCGGCGATCGCCGCGGCCTTGTCGGCCTTTGCCATGGGCCTCCTTCCGATTACCTGGGTGGAAGCCGCCGGGGCGAAAGGCTCTGCCAGAAACACAGAAACGCCCCGGCGTAGGCGCACGGGGCGTCGGCACGACGCGGAGGTCGCACGGAAGCTCTCGTCTCACCTACGCGGGCCGCCCGGCGCCCTGGCGGGCGCGGGTCCTTCGGCCGCCCCGGACGGGGCGACGACCGGCGGTCTTCGGCAATCGTCAAGACTACGCGGTGGTCCGGCCGCGCACAAAATCCTTCACCCGACGACCGGGGAAGTGCGCGGCCCCGACATGCGGCGAGGCCGCACCCCGCCGAAGGGTGCGGCCTCGCAGCGGCCGAGCGGTCAGCTGCCGGTGGGCACGTTGGGCAGGTTCTTCATCAGCTCGCTGAAGTCGGTGACCTGGTCGGCGGGCGGGGCGCTGATCTGCACCGGCTTGCCGTAGTCCCGGTAGGTCATCGTGATCGTCATGTCGCCCTGGCCGCCCTGGGTGCTCTTCATCGCCAGCTTGCGCGGCAGCTGGTCCTTGTCGACCCACAGGTCGAAGGTCATCGAGTCCATGCCGGTCTGCGCCAGCGACTTCTGGTACGCCTCGCGCTGCTCGGCCGGCAGCTTGGCCACCGCGTCCTGCATCCGGTAGGTGCCGGTGTAGTGGGTGGTCTCCACGCCCTCCACCGTCTCCTTGCCCACCTCGCGGGCGTCCTTGGAGGCGGTGAGCATCTTGGTGTTCTGGACGGGGTCGAGCTGCCGCGACTGCTCCAGCAGCTGCTCGACGTTGATGCCCGACTGCCGGCCGATCTCCGACAGCGAGATCTTCAGCCACGGCTTGGCGCCCAGCTGCGCGCCGCTGCCGCCGAGCGCGCCGGCCATCTGGCTGAGCATCGGCATCTTCATGTACATCGCGTCGCCGATGAACACCTGCTGGATGCCGCCCATGGACTGGCCGCCCACGCTCATCCGGCTGAAGTCCATCGAGTAGGCCAGGTCCGGCTTGGTGCGGTACTGCATCTCGCCGTCCGCGCTGACCGCCCCGGTCTGCGAATCGTTCATCCGCATCGACACGGTGGCCTTGAACGAGTCGGTCTGCCCCGTCTTCTCCGCCGCCTTGCCCAGCACCTGTGCCGCGGTGAGCTTGATGGCGTCCTCGGCCCGCTCCGCCCCGCCCAGGCATCCGGTCAGGGACAGGGCGAGGCCGGTGGCCACCGCGGTGCCCGCGGCGAAGCGACGAATCATGGATCTCTCCTCGGTTCGTGAGACGGACGGCCTGCCGACCACCGCAGGCCGCATACTCAGACGCCGAGAAGATCCTTTCGGTTCATCCCGATTCGCCGGAGGTGCGCCGGCCCGCGGGGCGGGCTCGCGGCGCGCCCCCGGCGGATGCCGGGCGGCCCGGCGGTCAGTTGCCGAACAGGCCGGTCAGCGGCAGCTCGCCGACCTGGTCGGCGGGGGGCGGGTTGACGCTGAACGACTTGCCGTAGTCGCTGTAGCGCACGGTCACCGAGCCGGTGTCGCCGCTCGCCCCCTTGGACACGATCTTGCGGGGCAGCTGGTCGGCGTCCGCCCACAGGTCGAAGGCGATCTTCTCGTCGGACGCGCCCTGCGGGAACCAGCGGCTCACCCGCTGCCGCGCGTCGGGGTCGAGCCGGTCCAGCGCCTCCCGGACGGTCACCGTCCCGGTGTAGTGGACGGTGCGCACCCCGTCGACGGTCTCCTCGCCGACCCTGCGCACGTCCTTGGACGCGGTGAACATCTTGGTCTGCTCGGCCGGGTCGACCCGCTGCACCTGCTCGACCAGGCCGGCGACGTCGACGCCCGCCCGCCGCCCCGCCTGGGCCACGTCCACCTTCACCCACGGCTTGCCGTCGGCCGTGAACCGGGCGAGCTGCGGCACCTTGGCGTACAGCACGCCGCCGGTGTAGATCGCCTGCCCGCCGGCGCCCGCCGGCCCCGCGCCCTCGGCCTTCTGCAGCTGCGCGCTGAACGTCAGCTCCGGCCGCAGCCGGAACCGGCCGGTGGCCTGCACGTGCGCGCCGCTGCGCGCGTCGGTCACGGTCAGGTCGGCCTTGAACGAGTCGGCCTGCCCGGTCTTCTGCGACGACTGCAGGACGGCCTCGGCGGCGCTCAGCTTCATCGCGCCCGTGGACACCTGCCGCGAACCGTCACCGGCGCAGCCGGACAGCAGCAGCGCGGCGCCCACGGCGGTGCCTCCCGCGGCCACGGCGAATCGGCGATTCATGAGGATCGAGCCTCCCTGGTTGCCTACCGATGACCACAGTCTCGTCCGGCCAAGGGGGACGGACATCCCCCATTGGTACGAATGCCTCGCTCAGCGGTACGACCCGCGGCGTACCCGTACGGGACTGCGCGACACGGCGGCCGCGGCCTGCCCGGGCGTTCTCAGCGGTAGGAGCGGAACGCCATCGAGCCGCTGAACCGCCCGCCCGGCACCGCCGCCCGCAGGCCGATCAGGGTGGGGCGGCCGTCGGCGTCCACCCGCATGTCCAGGGAGACCCCGATGCCGGACGGCACCGACCTGAGCGCCCGCCCCGCCGGTCCGGTCTCCGCCTCCGGCAGCAGGGACAGCAGGGTGCCGACCGACACCCCGGCCGTGTAGCGCACCGAGCCGGCCCCGTCGGGCGCCGACCTGTGCACGCCCGGCAGCGACCGGACCAGGTCGGTCAGCCGCCGCGGGTCGGCCCCCTCCCGCAGCCCGGCGAGCTGGACGCCGGTCAGCGTGCGGTGCCGCCATGCGGTGCCGTCGAAGCCCGACACCGTCCGGCCCTTGACGATCGCCCGCTGGGTGAAAGTGGTCTTCTCGCCGCCGCGCACGCTCGTCCGCACGCCGGTGGCGTCCAGCGCGAACCGGGGCGCCAGGGTGAAACGCGCGGTCTCGGCGGCGTGCTCGTAGTCGCCGTTGGCCGCCCCGGACAGCCGCACTTCGGTCACGCGGACGTACGAGCGCAGCGGCGTCCGCTCGGCGGAGGCGCGAGGGGCGGGGGTGTCGGCGGCGGCCGCGCGGGAGGTGCGCCCCGGCGTGGCCGAAGCGGTCGCCGGCGCGCCGCTCGTGGGCGCCGCCCGGGGCGTGTTCTCAGGGAGCGGGGAGCGGGACGTTCCGGCCGCCTCGGGGACCGGGGCGGCGGGGGCGCTCTTGACGGCCGCCACGGGCGTCCGCGGAGTGCCGCGGGACTCCTCCGGCCCCGCCTTGACGACGGCCGCGATCGCGGCGGGCACCACGGCCGCGGCCGTGACGGCGGCCATCACGGCCAGGTGTTCGGCACGACGGTCCACGGTCCTCCGTCCCCTTGCGTCGACGAGCCTGCGCGGGCGGAGACCGATTCAACACCACCGCCCCCGCCCGCACCACAGACGCGGCATTTCGGACGGAACGTACACGGCAAAAGGGCGCCCCCCGAGGGGGACGCCCTGCACGTCTGCCGCGAGTCGCCGATCAGGCCTCGTCGAGCTCGGCGGTCAGGTTCCGCACGGCGTTCGGGTCGATCGGAACGCTCGGCCCCATCGTGGTGGTCACCGCGGCCTTCTTGATGTACCGGCCCTTGGCCGCCGACGGCTTGAGCCGCAGCACCTCCTCGATCGCGGCGGCGTAGTTCTCCACCAGCTGCCGCTCGCCGAAGGAGGTCCGGCCGACGATGAAGTGCAGGTTCGCGTGCCGGTCCACCCGGAACTCGATCTTCCCGCCCTTGATGTCGGTGACCGCCTTGGCCACATCCATGGTGACCGTGCCGGTCTTGGGGTTGGGCATCAGGCCGCGCGGACCCAGCACCCGGCCCAGCCGGCCGACCTTGCCCATCTGGTCGGGGGTGGCCACCACGGCGTCGAAGTCCAGGAAGCCGCCCTGGATCTTCTCGATCAGGTCGTCGGACCCGACGATGTCGGCCCCGGCCTCGCGGGCCTCCTCGGCCTTGGCGCCGCCCGCGAACACCAGCACGCGGGCGGTCTTACCGGTGCCGTGCGGCAGGTTGACCGTGCCGCGCACCATCTGGTCGGCCTTGCGCGGGTCCACGCCGAGCCGCAGCGCGACCTCCACGGTCGCGTCGAACTTGGTGACGCTGGTCTCCTTGGCCAGCCGCATGGCCTCGGCCGGGCTGTACAGGCGCTCGCGGTCGATCTTCTCGGCCGCGGCGCGGTACGCCTTGCTGCGCTTCATGTCTGTCTCCCTGGTGTGAAAGGAGGTCGTGGTACGGGCCGCGCCAGGCCCTTCCACGGTCGTACGGACGTCCCGTACGAGAGTTCTACTTGACCTCGATGCCCATGGACCGGGCGGTGCCGGCGATGATCTTCTCGGCGGCGTCGATGTCCTTGGCGTTCAGGTCGGGCATCTTGGTCTGCGCGATCTCCCGGATCTGGTCGCGGGTGACCGAGCCGACCTTGTTCTTGTGCGGCTCGCCGCTGCCCTTCTCCACGCCCGCGGCCTTGAGGATCAGCTGCGCGGCCGGCGGGGTCTTGGTGACGAAGCTGAACGAGCGGTCCTCGTAGATGGTGATCTCTACGGGGATGACGTTGCCGCGCTGGGACTCCGTGGCAGCGTTGTACTGCTTGCAGAAGTCCATGATGTTGACGCCGTGCGGACCGAGCGCGGTACCGACCGGCGGCGCCGGGGTCGCCTGCCCGGCCTGCAGCTGCACCTTGACGATCGCGGCGACCTTCTTCTTCGGAGGCATCTGCACCCCTACGTCCCGTTTGCTTCGGTTCCGGTTCCCGCGTTCCACGGGCAACGTCGCGGCCGGGACTTAACCGCGACGTAGGAACCGCTGTGCCCGGTCATCCCCGCGGACGCGGGAACGACGCGATGCGGCCTGACGATATGGCCTGATCGGCGTGGAGCCGTGGACGGAGCCGTCTCCTCGGGCGGGCCGGTGCCTCGCGTCCGCGGCCGGTCCGGAAGGCACGGAGCCGGGGCTCTCGCACCCGGCGCCGTGCCGGACACCGGCCGTCTTCACACGGCGCGGGGACGACCCGCGGACGTGCGGCCGGAGACCGGCGCGAACATCCGAGCGGACCCTCCCCGCGCGCTATGCCGACCCGTCCAGGATACGCGTCCCGGCCGGACGCCGCGTCCCGGTCAGATCTTGGAGACCTGGTTGAACGACAGCTCGACGGGCGTCTCCCGGCCGAAGATGCTGACCAGCACCTTCAGCTTCTGCTGCTCGGCGTTGATCTCGTTGACGGTGGCGGGCAGGGTGGCGAACGGGCCGTCCATGACGGTGACCGACTCGCCGACCTCGAAGTCCACCGACGGCGCGGCCTTGACCTGCTCCTTGGCCTTGGCGGGCTCCTCCGGCTCGGGCGCGAGCAGCGCGGCGACCTCGTCCAGGCTGAGCGGGGACGGCTTGTTGGACAGGCCGACGAAGCCGGTGACGCCGGGCGTGTTGCGGACGGCGGCCCACGACTCGTCGGTCAGCTCCATGCGGACCAGGATGTAGCCGGGCAGGACCTTCTCGTTGACCTTCTGCCGCTTGCCGCCCTTGATCTCGGTCACCTCGTGCTGGGGGACCTCGATCTGGAAGATGTAGTCCTCCATGTTCAGGGTCTGCGTGCGGGTCTCGATGTTGGTCTTGACCCGGTTCTCGTACCCCGCGTAGGAGTGCACGACGTACCAGTCGCCCGGCTGCATCCGCAGCTGCATCTTGAACTCGGCGTACGGGTCGGCCGGGGGCTCGGCCTCGGCGGACTCCTCCGCCTCGGCGCCGTCGCCGGACTCGGCGGCGTCGCCCTCGGTCTCCGTGTCCACCGGCTCGGCGCCGGCGGCGGGCGCATCCGCCCCGGCGGGCTCACCCGACGGCTCGGCCGCAGCAGCCTCGGCGGACCGGGCCTGTTCGACGGCCTCGTCGTTGGGCTGTGAGGACTCGGACACGGCGACTCTTTCCCTCGTACGAATGGTGATGATGGAGTTTCCGGGCGATGCGGGCGGACGCCCCCGCGGGGCCCGGACGGCCCTCGGCGGTACGCCGGCGGCGGCGCGGACGGCCGCCCGGCGCCGGCGGCTCAGCCGAAGACCCAGAACACGCCTCGCTGCAGCAGCCAGTCGAGGCCGGAGACGATGGCGAGCATGATCAGCACGAACACCAGGGCCGCGGCCGTGTAGGTGATCAGCTCGCGCCGGGTCGGCCAGATGACCTTGCGCAGCTCGGCGACGATCTGGCGCACGAAGAGAGCGGGAGACGTCCGCTTCCGTTGGGCTTTGCCCTTGCCTTCGTCCTTGGCCGCGGCCTCGCCGCGCGTCTCAGTCGCCATTGTGCCGCCGTTCACCTCATAGGTCGTGACCAACCACCCTGTGGTTGACTCGCTCGCTCACCGTGCGGCGTGCCATCGCCTGGCAGGCACGGGTGCGCGCACCGCACCTCGCAGGGCAGGAGGGACTCGAACCCCCAACCGCCGGTTTTGGAGACCGGAGCTCTACCAATTGAGCCACTGCCCTTCACTTTTTCTCCCACGCAAGGAGACGCCCCGACCGTCGCCGACCGGGTCGTGTCGTTCATAGCTTACGGCCTTCCGTGGACAGGGCCGTATGCCGTGAGCCGCCACTAGGACGGTGAGTCTACGTCGCCGAGGCGCCCGCGTCGAACCGGAGCGCGCGCCATGTCGCGAACCGGCCGTCCGGCCCGGCCGCGGCCCCCCGTCCCACCGGCGGGGATACCGCTGAAGTCAGCACCCCGGGTCTGTAACGATAGGAGGCATGAGCATCGATCGTCCTCGCCTGTCCAGGCGTATCGCCGCCATCTCCGAGTCCGCCACGCTGGCCGTCGACGCCAAGGCCAAGGCGCTGAAGGCGGCGGGCCGCCCGGTCATCGGGTTCGGTGCGGGCGAGCCGGACTTCCCGACCCCCGACTACATCGTCGAGGCCGCGGTCGCCGCGGCCCGGGAGCCGCGGTTCCACAAGTACACGCCGGCCGCCGGGCTGCCCGAGCTGCGCGCGGCCATCGCCGAGAAGACGGCCCGCGACTCCGGCCTGCGGGTGGAGGCCGCGCAGGTGCTCGTCACCAACGGCGGCAAGCAGGCGGTGTACGAGGCGTTCGCGGCGCTGCTGGACCCGGGCGACGAGGTGCTCGTGCCCACGCCGTACTGGACCACCTACCCCGAGTCGATCAAGCTGGCCGGGGGCGTGCCGGTGACCGTGGTGGCCGACGAGACCACCGGCTACCGGGTGACCGTCGACCAGCTGGAGGCGGCCCGCACCGAGCGCACCAAGGTGCTGCTGTTCGTGTCCCCCTCCAACCCGACCGGCGCCGTCTACACCCGCGACCAGATCGAGGAGATCGGCCGCTGGGCGGACGAGCACGGCCTGTGGGTGGTCACCGACGAGATCTACGAGCACCTGGTGTACGGGGACGCCGAGTTCCACTCCATGCCGGTGCTGGTGCCGGAGCTGGCCGACCGCACGCTGGTGCTCAACGGCGTCGCCAAGACCTACGCGATGACCGGCTGGCGGGTCGGCTGGCTGATCGGCCCGCAGGACGTGGTGAAGGCCGCCGCCAACCTGCAGTCGCACGCCACCTCCAACGTCGCGAACGTGTCGCAGGCGGCGGCGCTGGCCGCGGTGACCGGCGACCTGTCGGCGGTGGCGGAAATGCGTACGGCGTTCGACCGGCGCCGCAAGACGATGGTGCGGATGCTCAACGAGATCCCCGGCGTGGTGTGCCCCGAGCCGGAGGGCGCGTTCTACGCCTACCCGTCGGTCAAGGCGCTGCTCGGCAAGGAGATCCGGGGCCGCCGCCCGCAGACGTCGGTGGAGCTGGCCTCGCTCATCCTGGAGGAGGCCGAGGTCGCGCTGGTGCCGGGTGAGGCGTTCGGCACCCCGGGCTACTTCCGGCTGTCGTACGCGCTCGGCGACGACGACCTGGTGGAGGGCGTGTCCCGGGTCGCCAAGCTGCTGGCCGAGGCGCACTGAGCCGACCGCACCGCATGACACGACGCCCCGGCGGGGGCCTCCAGCGCACGCCCCGCCGGGGCGCTTCTGCGCCGCCGCCCGGTTCCCGGGACCGGACGGAAACCTGGCGTGCACGGTGTGGCCGCTGGCCCGAAAGTGCAGGTGAGGGGCGTCCGAAGTGGTCGTTTGGGGCCATGCGGCATGGCCTCGCCGGGTGATCTCGCGGGTGGTGCGAGGCGAACCGGGCGACGATCAGGCAACATTTGTGCATGGAGCCCCGTCCAGTTTCAGAGCGTCCGATTCGCGCCCTGCCCAAGGCGCACCTGCACCTGCACTTCACCGGCTCGATGCGCCACTCCACCCTGGTCGAGATGGCGGCGCGGCACGGGGTGCACCTGCCGGACGCCCTGGTGGAGGACTGGCCGCCGAAGCTGCACGCCACCGACGAGCGCGGCTGGTTCCGGTTCCAGCGGTTGTACGACATCGCGCGCTCGGTGCTGCGGACCCCCGAGGACATGCGGCGGCTGCTGCGCGAGACGGCCGAGGACGAGGCCGCCGAGGGGTCGGGCTGGCTGGAGATCCAGGTGGACCCGAGCGGCTACGCGGGACGCTTCGGCGGGCTGACGCCGACCGTGGAGCTGGTGCTGGACGCCGCGCGGGAGGCGTCCGCCGCCACCGGGGTCGGCATCGGCGTGGTGATCGCCGCGAACCGCACCCGGCACCCGCTGGACGCCAGGACGCTGGCGCGGCTGGCCATCCGCTACACCGGCCAGGGCGTGGTGGGGTTCGGGCTGTCCAACGACGAGCGGCGCGGCCGGGCCTACGACTTCGACGGCGCGTTCCGCATCGCGCGGCGCGGCGGCCTGCTGGCGGCCCCGCACGGCGGCGAGCTGCTCGGCCCGCAGAGCGTGCGCGAGTGCCTGGAGGCGCTGCGGGCCGACCGCATCGGCCACGGCGTGCGGGCGGTGGAGGACCCGCGGCTGCTGGAGGAGATCGTGCGGCGCCAGGTGACGCTGGAGGTGTGCCCGGCGTCCAACGTGGGGCTGGGGGTGGCGGCGACGGCGGCGGACGTCCCGGTGCGTACGCTGTTCGAGGCCGGCGCGCGCATCGCCCTGGGCGCCGACGACCCGCTGCTGTTCGGCGCGCGGCTGGCGCGGCAGTACGAGCTGGCCCGCACCGTGCACGGGTTCTCCGACGCCGAGCTGGCCGAGCTGGCCCGCCAGTCGGTGCTCGGCTCGGCCGCCCCCGAGGACGTCCGCAAACGGCTCCTGGCGGGCATCGACGACTGGCTGCGCCTGCCCGTCGGCGACGCGCCCCGGGCGGACGGGGCCGGAGCCCGCCGCGCGGCCGCCTCGACCTCGAGCTAGCCGCCGGCCGCCGTCGCCGGTCGCTAGTCGTCGGCCGCTAGTCGTCGGCCGCTAGTCGTCGGCGTCGTCGAGGAAGGAGCTCCACAGGCCCTGCCGCTCCAGGTGGGCGACCAGCAGCTCGCCCGACCGGGTGATGTGCTGGCGCATGGCGGCGCCGGTCGCGGGGCCGTCCTTGCGCCGCAGCGCGCGCAGGATGCGCCGGTGGTCGGCCCTGGCCACTTCCGGCCACTCGGGCAGGCGGGTCCACACCCCGCGCGGCACGTACCGCACCACCGAGCCGAGCGTCCAGGCGAGCTTGGCCGAGTCGGCGGCCAGGTTGATCGTCCGGTGGAAGGCGTGGTTGTGCTCCTCGACCAGGTCGAGCCGGCCCGCGTCCGTCGCCTGTTCCAGTGCCCGCTGATGCCCGATCAGCTGCTCCAGCAGCTCGGGGCCCATGCGCTCGGCGGTGCGCGCGGCCAGTTCGGCGCCGATCGCGGCCTGCGCCCAGAACAGGTCCGCGACATCCCGTTTGGACAGCGAGGCGACCACGAAGCCGCGCCGGGGCTCCAGGTGCACGAACCCCTCGCTGCGCAGCGACTGCAGCGCCTCGCGAACGGGGGTGACGCTGATACCGAACTGCAGTGCCAGCCGTTCCAGCCGCAGGAACTCCCCGGGCCGCACCCGGCCGTCCAGGATGAGCTCGCGGATCCGCGCCGCCACCTCGTCGCTGAGCTGGGGGCGCAGGCCGAGCCCCCGCTGGGTTCGCAGAGTCGCCACCGTTCATCTCCGCCCCATCGAGGCCCTCCCGCGTCAGGGGTCGCGGGAGCCAAGGGCCTGAGAATCTCATGATGCGTGCGAACCGCCCAGGGGGGAACCGGGAACCGGGACGTGTCCCGGCGCCCGTACGTCCGGCGCGGTGCGGGCGGGGTGCGGTTCAGAGGGTGACGCCGACGAGCACCGGCTCGTTGACCAGCTCGATCCCGAACGCCTCGCGGACGCCGTCGCGGACCTGGCGGGCCAGCGCGAGCAGGTCGGCGGTGCTGGCCCCGTCGGGGTTGGTCAGCGCGAGGGTGTGCTTGCCGGAGATGCGGACGGGCCCCAGCGCGTGCCCCTTGGCGAACCCCGCCCGGTCGATCAACCACGCCGCGGACGTCTTGACGCGCGGCGAGCCGTCCGGCCCCGGGCGCTCGGGGTAGCGCGGGAATACCACGTCCGGCCCGAGCCGCTCGGCGACACGGCGTTCCAGCTCGGCGAGCTGGGCGGGGTCCAGGATCGGGTTGGTGAAGAAGGAGCCGGCGCTGCGGGTGTCGGGGTCGGAGGGGTCGAGCACCATGCCCTTGGCGCGGCGCAGTTCCAGGACGGCGTCGCGCGCCTCCTTCAGCGGCACCCGGGCGCCGAGTTCGACCCCGAGCGCGCGCGCCAGCTCGGCGTAGGCGACCGGCTGCGACTCCTCCGACTCGCGCAGCGCGTAGGTGACCTCCAGCACCACGTACCGGTCGCCGCCCTTGAAGACGCTGTGGCGGTAGCTGAACCGGCACGCCTCCGCGTCCAGCGTGACGACCCTGCCGGTGGTGCGGTCGTAGGCGCGCACCTCGGTGATCGTCTCGCTGACGTCCTGGCCGTAGGCGCCGACGTTCTGGATGGGGGTGGCGCCGACGCGTCCGGGGATGCCCGCCAGGCACTCCACTCCGGCCAGCCCGTCGGCGACGCAGCGCGCGACGAAGGGATCCCACTCCTCGCCCGCCTGGACGCGCACCAGCACCCGTCCGGGCTCGTCCGGCAGGTGCTCGGTGCCGCGCGTGCCGACGTGCACCACGGTGCCGGGGAAGCCGTCGTCGGAGACCACCACGTTGCTGCCGCCGCCGAGCACCAGCACCGGCTCGCCGTCCCGGTCCGCCGCGCGCACCACGGACACCAGCTCGTCCTCGGTCGTCGCCTCCACGAACCGGCGCGCCGGACCGCCGAGCCGCAGCGTGGTGTATCCGGCCAGGTTCACCTCTTCAGCGAACACCGCCACGCGCTCTCCCCTCCCGTCGTTGGGCCGCTGTCCGTCCCGTGCGGCGGGACGCCCGCGCTCCAGCGTGCCATCTCCGGTCGTCCGAACAGACGTTCGGCCGGGTGCCCGCCGGAGCGCCGCGGACCCGACGCGTCCAGCGGGCACGTGCCGCGCTGAGAGCGGTACCCGGGGCCGGCGGGGCCGGCCCGGTCAGGCGAGGCGGACGACGGCCTTGGCCCGGGTGAGGACCTTGTGGTCGGCGGCGCGCGCGGTGAGCGCCACGACGACCTTGTTGTCGTCGAGCTTCTCCTCGACCCTGCCGCTGATCTGGAGGGTCGCGCCGCCCTCGTCCGGCACCACGACGGGGGCGGAGAAGCGTACGCCGTAGTCGACGACGGCGCCCGGGTCGCCCGCCCAGTCGGTGACGAAGCGGCCGGCCTGGGCCATGGTGTACATGCCGTGCGCGATGACGTCCGGCAGGCCGACGGCCTTGGCGAAGCTCTCCCGCCAGTGGATGGGGTTGAAGTCGCCCGAGGCCCCCGCGTACATCACCAGGTTGGCTCGGTCGATCGTGAAGGTGCGCTCCGGGATCTCGGTGCCGACCTCGACGTCGGCGTACTTCACCTGCGCGGTCATCAGGCCCCCCGCTCCACCAGCGTGTTGTAGGTCGTGCAGATCAGCTCGCCCTCGACGGTGCGGATCTCGGTCTCCACCGTCATCTTCTCGTTGTTCCCGATCGACTTGATCTCGGTGATGGTGGACGTGCAGGTCACCACGTCGCCGGCGCGCATCGGCCGGGTGTAGGCGAAGCGCTGCTCGCCGTGCACGACCATCGAGAAGTCGATACCGAGCTCGGGGTCGGCCAGCGCCGGGTTGCCGAGGGAGACCACGATGGGGAAGGTGGGCGGCGCGATGACGTCGGGGTAGCCGGCGGCCTTGGCGGCCTCGGCGTCCCGGTAGAGCGGGCTGGGGTCGCCGATCGCGTCGGCGAACTCCCGGATCTTCACCCGGCTGACCTCGTACGGCTCGGTGGGCGGGAAGCTCCGCCCGATGAAATCACGGTTGATCGCCATGCGATCCGCTCCCTCCAGGTCGAACGGGGGCCGCCCCGCCCCTGCCCGTCGGGGCGCCGACGGGCCCGCCCCTCATGCGGTCTCGCTCGGACGGTAACAGAACGACGTTCAGCCCGTCCTCGCCGGGCGGGCGGGAACGGGCTGGACGGTTGGGCAAGCCTCGCGTGTTTCCGCGGGATCTCGGCGGTCGCCCGAGCGGCGCCGCCGGGCGCGTCGCGGTCGCCGGATGCGGCGGAAGACGCGCGCTGGTCAGCGGGTCCGGTCGTGCGGTCGGGCCGCGGCGGCGGTACCGCCCGCCGCGGGCCTGCTAGCGGGTCTCGCGGTGCGGACGGTGCGTCCGGCAGTTGGGGCAGTACTTCTTGAGCTCCAGGCGGTCCGGGTCGTTCCGCCGGTTCTTGCGCGTGATGTAGTTGCGGTGCTTGCACTCCTGGCAGGCCAGCGTGATCTTCGGCCGGACGTCGGTGGCAGCCACGTTGGAGTGCCTTTCTGAGCTGGGGACAAGGACGTTCTACGACGGGCCGCGCGGCCGCGCCCGAACGGGCGGCCGGTGCGGCGCGAAGGACCCAGCGCGCTCTCGCCCCCTTGCCGGGGGCGAGAGTCGCTCGGGTAGTAGCGAGGGCCGGACTTGAACCGGCGACACAGCGATTATGAGCCGCTTGCTCTGCCAGACTGAGCTACCCCGCCACGATGGTCGGTGTCGACCGGAAAGCAAGGATACCGGATGTTCACCGGCGTCTGAAAACGCCGGGCCCGGCCCGGGGATCCGGCACGTGCGTTCCGGTGGCCGACGCCATCGGGTAACAGGATACCGCTGCGGATCGGTGACCTGTCCAACCCGTTTTCCGGGACGGCCCGGCGACCCGGCCTCCAACACAACGAAGGAGTGACGTCTGCTCTCGCAGACCGCCACTCCTGACCGTCTCTGCTGGAGCCCCTTTACGGAATCGAACCGTAGACCTTCTCCTTACCATGGAGACGCTCTGCCGACTGAGCTAAAGGGGCCTGCGTCCTCTCGACGCGTTGTAACCATACACGGCTCGCGGGCCGGATAGGAAATCGATTGGCCGGACCGCCCGCCGGGCCCCCGCCACCGGCACCCGCACGAACCGGTCCGGCCCACGTTCGCGCAGGTCAGCGCAGGAGATGGCGGCCGATGACCAGCTGCTGGATCTGGCTGGTGCCTTCGTAGATCCGAAACAGCCTGACGTCGCGGTAGAAGCGCTCGACCGGGACGCCGCGCATGTAGCCCATGCCCCCGAAGACCTGCACCGCCCGGTCGGCGACGCGGCCGACCATCTCCGAGCAGAAGTACTTGGCGCACGACGGGCCGAGCTTGGTGTCCTCCCCCGCGTCGTACGCGCGCGCCGCCTCCAGCACCATGGACCGCCCCGCATACAGCTCGGCCTGGGAGTCGGCGATGAGCGCCTGGATCAGCTGGTACTCGCCGATCGCGCGCCCGCCCTGCCTGCGCTCCTTGGCGTATGCGACGGTCTCGTCCAGGATCCGCTGGGCCAGCCCCACGCAGACGGCGGCGATGCTCAGCCGGCCGTGTGCGAGCGAGGCCATGGCCGTGCGGAAGCCGGTCCCCTCGGGGCCGACCATCGCGGACGCGGGCACGCGCACCCCGTCGAAGAACACCTCGGCGGTGTGGGCGCCGCGCTGGCCCATCTTGGCGTCCGGCGGACCGACCTTGAGACCGGGGGCGTCGCCGCCCACCAGGAACGTGGAGATGCCGCGCGACCCGGGACCGCCGGTTCGGGCGAACACCATGAACACGTCCGCTTCGGGGGCGTTGGTGATGAACCGCTTGGCGCCGTCGATGACGTACTCGTCGCCGTCCTTGACCGCGCGCGTGGTGAGGGTGCTGGGGTCGGACCCGGCCTCGGCCTCGGTGAGCGCGAACGCCCCGACGACCTCCCCCGACGCCAGCCGGGGCAGCCACGCCTCCTTCTGCTCGCGGGTGCCCGCGTTCACCAGCACCTGCCCGGCGATGCCGTTGCTGGTGCCGAACATCGACCGGAAGGCGGGGCTGGCGTAGCCCAGCTCGAACGCCAGGCGCACCTCCTCGCTGATCGACATGCCGAGCCCGCCGTACTCCTCCGGCAGCGCGTACCCGAACAGACCCATGTCGCGGGCGGCCCGGCGCAGGTCCTCCGGGATCTCGTCGGTCTCCTCGATCTCCTCCTCGCGGGGGATCACCTGCTCGCGGACGAACGTCCGCACGGCGGCCAGCACATCGGCGAAGTCCTGAGGTTCCATGAACCCATTCTAGAATCTCGTTCCAAGATTGGTCAGAGACGGACCAGTACCGCCGTCGCGTCGTCATGGCGCTTGCCCCGCCGGATCGTCGCGCCCGCCTCCGCCTCGCGCGTCCGCCGGATCAGCTCCCCGGGGCCGGCGCCGTCGAGCAGGTCCAGCAGCCCCGCCCAGTCGGCGTGCCCGAAGATCTGCACCAGCCGCGCCGCGCCGTCGCTCAGCAGCGCCGCCCGCCGCACCCGCTCCGCGGGCGCCTCGCCCGTCAGCGCCTCGTAGGCGGCCTCGGGACGGGTCTGCGCCACCCAGAACCCGCCCGGGCTGTTGCGGGCCGCACGCACGGCCTCGACCGTGTACGAGGGCAGTTCGTCGACCCGGTCGTCGTACACGACCCGCACCTGACCGTCCATCTGCAGCAGCACCGGCGAATCGGCCAGCACCAGCCAGTCCAGGACGCCGCCGCGGCGCCGCAGCATCGCCACGGTCGCCGACGGGCTGTCGGGATTGTCCAGGTCACAGGTGTCGGCGTGGGCCTCCCCGGCCGCCTTGATGGCGTCGGCCAGCACGTCCTGCAGCGGTGCGCCGTCCTCTGCGGCCAGCCGCGCCGCCAGCCCTCCCGCCAGCCGCCGCACCAGCCACGCCGGGCCGTGCACGCACCCGCTGTCCACTCCGGGTGCCGCCGTGGCACCGTCCAGCAGCACAACCCACTCCGGCCCGGCGACGACGTAGTCCTCGTTCAGCCGCCCCGGTGTCGCCTCGCTCGCATACGTAATCCGCACCCAGCCTGTCTACCCCTGCCCCGCCCACACGCTCGACCCGCGTCCGCTAGGCCGTGTTTAGAAAGTGGTGTTGGCAAGGGTTCGTAGCCAGATGTTGATGGCAGCGACCTGGATGGTGGCTTCGTATCGGACGGCGAGTTTGTCGTAGCGGGTGGCCACCGCGCGGTGTTGCTTGAGCAGGTTGATGCCGCATTCCACGGAGTGGCGCTGCCGGTAGGCCTGGGGGGCGAACGCAGGCGGTCGTCCTCCGGCCGAGCCCTTGGCCTTGCGGTGGGCCCGCTGGTCGTCCTTGACCGGGATGGTCGCCCGGATGCCCCGACAGCGCAGGTAGGCGCGGTTGCCACGGGATGAATAGGCCTTATCGCCCAGCACCCGGTCCGGCCGCCTGCGGGGACGTCCCGGTCCGACCCTGTCCACCCGCACCCGGTCCAGCACCACGGTGAACTGCGGGCTGTCGCCGCGCTGCCCGCCGGTCAGCACCACCACCATCGGCTTGCGGCCCTGCTCACAAGCCAGATGGATCTTGGTGGTCAACCCACCACGGGAGCGGCCCAGCCCATGATCAGGCGGCTCGGCGACACCGATCCCGCCCGGTGGCTCGACCTGAGCACGGCCGTCACGGCGGGCACCCGCCGCGTGCTGGTGCGCCCGGCAGATGGTGGAGTCCACCGACACCCACCACCCGATCAGCCCCGCCGCGTCGGCGAAGGCCATCAGCTTCGCCCAGATCAGCGCCCACACCCCGGCTCGCTGCCAGCACCGAAACAGCCCGTAGACCGACTGCCAGTGCCCGTACCGATCGGGCACATCCCGCCACGGCGCACCGACCCGCACCCGCCACCGCACACCGTCCACCAACTGCCTGCGCGTCCATTTACGGGGCCGGCCCGGCCGCTGGGGCCGGGGAAGCAGCGGCTCCAGCACCCGCCACTGCCGGTCGGTCAGATCCTTACGCGTTCCAATCGATACCCTGGCCACCGAGGTCTCCGTGCAGATGGTCTTCTTGGTCGTTGATCCATCTACCGGAGACCTCACTCATCTCCAGACACGACATGCCGACCTGGGACGAGACTTCCTAAACACGCCCTAGGGCGACGACTGGCCGAGCTCTTCCGCAGGGAAATCCCGCCGCAGCGGGTCCGCGTCCACACCAAGCTCCCGGCGAGCGGCCTCGATGAACGCGTATCGGAGTTCGCGCTTGGACGGTGCGCCCTCCTCGGGAGCCTGTCCCCGAAGCAGCCTGTGGAGGGCGAGGGTGTAGTCGTGGGCCGCCTGGGCGACCGCAGGCGTGCACACGAGCTCGGGGACCTTCTTGGCGAGCCAGAGCGCGTGCAGGCTCTCCCACTTCTCGGAGTCCTCGAGCTCTTCGCCCATGGAGAGGCGGTCCAGGCACAGCTCCACCCGCTGGGCCGCGGACAGGAACTCCATGAGCGCTTCCTTGCGTTCAGCGCGCTCCGCGCTGAACTGCTCGAACCGTACGCGCCGCGCCTCCACCCGTGTGGAGAGGTACTGACCGATCAGGGTGCCGGCGGAACCGAGAGCCACTCCCGCCAACGGCAGGAGCGTCGTTGACAGGCTCATAACGCTGAGACGCCAGAACCTGATCAACAGTTCCCCCACCAGGCCCCACCGCACCGCTAGGCGGCGCACGGGCTTCCACTCACACCTCGGGAAGCGACGCATCAGGCGCGCCCAAGGCTCCGGCACAGTGATGGCCCAGACGACCGTGCTCTCCGGAGCCGAAGTGCCCCTGCCGGAAGCGTCCAGTTGCCTCGCGCCCTACGCCATACGCGAAAGCCTGGTAATCGCAACAAGACGCCGCGCACCCTCCGCCGAGACAGCGTGACACTGATCACCATCTCCCTACCCCAGGCCACCGCATCACTCCAGGGCGTACGGGCGGTGTGAACCGCAGGGGTGCCGCTCACGCCTCGGGTAGCGACGGATCGGGCGTCCAAGGGTCCGGCGCGGTGATGGCCCAGCGCTCATGGTCGCGCCAGGCTCCGTCGATGTACAGGTAGGCGGGCGAGAACCCCTCGTAGCGGAAGCCCAGACGCTGCACCAGTGCCAGCGATGCCTTGTTCTCCGGCTGGATGTTGGCTTCCAGCCGGTGGAGCCTGAGGTCGTGGAAGGCGTACCGCAGGGCGAGGATGAGCCCTTCGGTCATGTATCCCCGCCCGGCGGCCGGAGCGAAGGCGGCATAGCCGAGGGAGGCGCCCTGGTAGCGGCCTCGGATGATCGAGTTGATGCTGATCATCCCGGCGGCGTCGCCCGTCTCGCGGACACGGACCAGGAACCCCCGGTTGGCGCCGTCCTCGAACCGGCGCATCCAGGTCCGGAACTCCTGCGCGGTTGCGGGCAGCTGTATCCAGGGCCGGTGCAGTTCGGCGCTGGCCCGCACAAGCGAGCAGAACTCGTTCTGGTCGGAGAGGGTGAGGGGGCGCAGTGCGACTCGTGACGGCATCTCGGACACGGCCCAACGCTACGCGGCACACCTCCCACCGGCCGCTGGGCTCAACCCGCGACGGATGCCACCCCGAACACTCTCCCCGCCGAGGCAGCCGCACAAGCCCGCAGCATGCGAACGTCCAGCGGCCCCCATCGCCGCGAGCGGAAGCGCTCGTCCATGCGAAGGCGCTGAAGGGAGAGGCCCGCGGGGAAGCCGCGGCCCTCGGGTCGTCGGGACCGAACACCGACAGCAGTGCGCGAAAGGGAGGAGCGAGCTCCTCGCGGCCTCTTTTGGCGTACCCGCGAAGGCACCGCACCCGAGGGAATCCCGGGGACTGGCGATAAAAAAGCGAGGAGCCTTCCTCCGGCATGTTTTGCCTGGTAGAAAGGCCCCTCGGCTGCTGGTGGCGGGTCCAGGATTCGAACCTGGGTAGGCGAAGCCGACGGATTTACAGTCCTACGCCTGGTTCAAGTTCTGGACCGGTTCCACCGCAGGTCACACCGGGTTCATGGCCCCCGGAGAGTCGTCGTCGTCCTGGTCGTGCCCCGTACGTGCCCCAGGCCCGATCTTGCCGTCTCGGAACGCGTCCAGGCCCCGCGCCACCTCGTTGTCCTTGCCTTCCAGCCTTCGCGCGTAGTGTCGGGTTGTGATCGTGGTGTTGGAGTGCCCGAGACGGCGCCCAGCCGCAAGGACGCCGAACGCGTCGGCCACCCACGACGCATGAGTCGCCCGCAGATCGTGAGGCGTTACACCGTCCAGGCCAGCCTTCTCTACCGCTGGGTCGAACCTCCAGGTACGCCACGCGTTGTAGTGCAGGGGGTTCCCCCGTTTGTTCACGAACAGGAGGGCATCCGGCGACTTATCCGCCATCTCGTCGAGGTGAGCCCGGAGGCGACGCAGCAGGAACGCCGGAAGCTGTACGTCGCGGACCTGGTGACTCTTGGGGGTGCCGAAGGAGGTCTTGCCCGAGATCTCAACCAGGGTCTCAGTGACGCGGATGGCCCCCGCAGCGAGATCGACGCTCTTGCGCCGCAGCGCGAACGCTTCACCGACGCGCAGCCCCGCGTAGGCCATGATCTCGATAAGGAGGTCATGCGGAGGCACCGCCGCCCGAACCAGGCTTTCGACCTGGTCCCGGGTGAGAATCACCGGTTCGCGCACCACGAGGCGGGGCAGCTTGGTCCCGACGCACGGTGAGACGCGAATGAGTTCGTTGGTTACTGCTGTCTCCATCATCAGGGCGAGGACGACGTGAGCCTGTCGGATCCGGGACGCACTGAGACCGCGCGAGTGCATGTCGGCCACCCACTCACTCACGCTGATCGGCCGGACAGTCGCGAGAGCCATTGCGCCGAAGCGCGGTTCAATCTGTGTCCGAAACAGCGAGACGTAGGAGGCAAAAGTCTTGGGCTTGAGACTCGGACGGACCGATTCCAGCCAACGCGCCCCCCATTCGCTTACAGTGATCTTCCCTGCATCAGGATTCACCCACTCACCCTTGAGGATCTCCGCTTCCTTGAGCCTCAGCCATCTATTGGCATCCGTCTTGGTCGCGAAGGTACTCGGAGCGTTACGACGAACCCCGTCCGGTCCGCGATACCTTGCCTGCCAACGTCCAGAAGGCAACTTCCGAACACTGCCGAAGTCACGCTTGGCCATCACGCAGCCCTCCGAACGCCAGTGGCGGTAACGGGCTCGACGATCCCGGCCGCAACGTAGTCACGAAGCGCAGACTCGGGGATGCGGACCAGGCCGCGCTTTCCCGGCTCTCCCAGGCGAACGAAGCGGATGCGCCGTTCTTCGATCAATCGCCGAGGGAACCGTTCGGTCGTGTTCAGGAGTTCGGCCGCTTCAGCGACGGTCAGCAGCCGGTCACCAGCGGCGAAGGGGATCGGTTCCGTGCGCTTATTGCTCATGCAGTACTCCCTTCGTAGGGGGTGATGGGCGGTAGTGGCTTGCCGGTCAGGGCGGCGGTCAGCAGTGCTTCTCCGGGGGTGAGGCCCTGGCCGAGGTAGCGCCAGTGCGAGATGACGAGCACTTGGTCGTCGTCGGTCAGCGGCAGGCGCCCGGTTGTGATGTCGTGGTGGTCCCGGTTGTGGTCGATGCGGGCTTGGCGGAGTGCGCCGAGGGTGGTCGAGTAGCGGCGGGACTTGGTGGAGAAGTGGCCGCGGAAGCCGAGCATGTGCGCCCACTCGGCGAGCCGGAGTTCGGCCATCTCGGCCATGCGCCCCAGGTCCAGGCATGTGGTGATCAGCCGCCGGGCGTGCGGGGAGACGGGGAGGGTGTCGAGGTCGTCGGTGGCGCGTATGCGCCGGTCGAGGGTTCCGGTGCATTCGGCGGCTTTGGTGGCGTACTTGGCGATGTAGCCCGCCACCGCCGAATCGGTCAGCTCCCCGGTCGTGGTGATCGGGCGCACATCCAGTTGCGTCCCCCAGGCCAGCTGGCGGGACGGGACGCCGGGCGCGGCGGGGGTGGTCACGGTGACCGCGCGAGCAGCCTGACCGACGGCGTCGGCGAGCAGGTCATACGACGCCCAGGCGGGCGGGGGCGTCGCCGGCCCCTGGGGCCCGTCGAGGCGGATCACGGCGTGGAAGTGCACCACGCCGCGCCGCTGGTACTCGGCGACCTTGGCGAAGGAGACGGTGAGCGTCTCAGACAGTTCGCGCAGGGTCAGGCCCGCGGCTTTGGCGATCCTGCGGCGCAGCGCCATGGTGAACCGGCGCCACAGTTCCGGCGCCAGCGCGTTGAACAGCACCGACCCCGCATAGTCGTAACACTCGGCGCACAGCGGCTCCCCCAGACGCGGATCGTCGGCCGCATGCCGGGCGGTGCACGACAGGGGCCGCCCGTGTGGGCACCGGGGCGCGTCGCGTCGAGGGTGGCAGGCCGCCACGCCCCCGCCGAGGGTGAGGCGGTGTGCGTGGACAGGGCCGAACGAGGGTGCGGTGAGGGTGACGAACGCGGCCGGGTGCCCGGCCACCGTCTCGGGGACGCCTTTGCCGCCGGTCAGGCCCGCGCGCACGAGTTGGTAGGTGTCGGCGCGGTAGGTCTCGGCGCAGGCGGGGCAGCGGGAGGCGCGGCGTGTCTTGCACGCCACCCGCAGCACCCCGCCCGGCTCCCGCGCCGTGGAGTACCGGTGCAGGATCTCGCCGGTCAGGGCGTCGCGGTATTCGACCGAGCCGCGCAGGTGGATCGGCTGTGCGCACCCGCCGGTTGCTCGGGTGCGGGCGGCCCACCGGCGGAAGTCCGGCCGGTCGAGCACAGCGGCCATGTCGCGGACCGCCAGCGGAGTCAACCACGCGGGGGTGTCGGGCACGGTAGAGCGCGTCTCCTCTCCGTTGCGGGACGGTTCGGGGGATGGCCCCCGGGCGTAGCGCGCCGTGTGCTTGGCAGAGGTGCCACGCCCGGGGGCGGCCGGGGGGTTAGAGGGCGGTGGTGATCAGGGCGACCGCGTCGGCGAGCACGGCCAGGGCGTGAACGAGGGCACCGGCCGCGTCGGCGGCCTCGCCCGGGTGGCGCACGACGAACAGCACCAGCACCAGCCAGCAGGCGGCGAAGGCGCAGCAGCGAAGGAACACGGCGGGTTTGCTCCCTGTCAGCTGTGGCCAAAGCCGTCGCAGTGGGCGCAGGTGCCGCCGTCGGAGGTGACACCGGTCCCGCCGCAGTGGCAGCACCGCCACCGCTGCACCGGCGGCGCCAGGGGCGCGCGGCCGCCCTCGTCCTGTCGGAGGGGGCCGTTCAGGGCCGCCCCCCGGTCGGCCGGGACGTCCGAGGCGGCCGGGTCGGCCGGGTTGGCGGGGGTGGTGGGGGTGGTCATGGTGTCCTCCGTTGGTGTCACGCAGCGTTCTGGTTGCGGATTTGGCGGAGCAGGTTTGAGGCGAGCTGGTTGGACACGCCCAGCCGGGCGCGCAGTGCGTCACGGGTGATCGGGCGTCCGTGCGTGGCCTGGTGTTCGGCCGCTACCTGCCGGGCGAACTCAAGCAGCGGCCCCGCCGGGGATGCCGACCGGCCGCGCCGGTCGGCGGACGGCACCGGAAGCACCGTCTGCCCACCGCTGCGGCCGCCGTCGTCCTGGTCGCCGTCCTGGTCGTCCTGCTCGTCGCCGTGGGGACGGGGCGCGTCGACGAGGGCCAGCCCGGGACGAGCCGTTTCGTCCCCCGTCGAGCCCGAAGACGACGAGGACGCCGGGGACGACGGGACCGGCGGTGCCGAGGACGGCGGCGCGGACGGTTCCGACAACGCGCCAGACGGGGACGAGGACGCGCCGGACGGGGACGAGGACGGAGCAGACGAAGACGGGTTGCCGAAGGACGGCGGGGCGGTCAGGACGGCCGCAGCCGTACGGGCCCGCGCGCCGGCCCCGGTGGCGCGGCGTTCGAGCATGGACACCGCGACCAGGAAGGCTCCGGCCGGTGTGGCCGCGGTGATCCAGCCCCAGGCGGACGGTTCGGCCTGTGCCAGGTTCGCCGCCAGCGACAGCAGGATCCCGCCGACCAGCACCAGCGTCGGCCACGACAGGCGCCCCGTGCGGCGGCCGGTCCGCTTGTCCCGCTGCCGCTCCCGCGCGGCCATGACGCAGGTCAGATCGATGCACACCGCGATCGCCCAGGCCATCCACCCGCCTTGCCCGTGCTCGGCGGCCGTGTCGCGGATGTGGGTGAACGACCCGGCCGCCGCGATGGAGGCGAGCACCACGACCGGCCCCGAGTCGGCCAGCAGGCCCAGCAGCCGACTCACGCCGCCCGCCCGGAGACCTCAGCCAGCAGCGCCGCCAACTCGGCGTCGCACCGGTGCGCGGCGGCCCAGTCCTCCACCTCGTCCACGCGGGACGAGGTGAAGCATTCCGCGCACCTGCCGCACCGGGCGACGTGCAGGCCCCGGACGGCGTCCCACTCCACCGCCACCGGCACCCACGACCACCAGGACAACGAGGACGACGACCAGGCCGATGGGCGGGACGAGGACGACCGGGAGGACGGGGCGGGACGGACGGCCGGGCGGGGACGGGAGGACGGGACGGACCGGGGACGAAGGACGACCAGGCGAGTGGTCATCGGGCAGCCTCCAAGGGGTTTCGGGCATGGATCGGGTAGGGACCTGGCGTGATCAGGGCTCACGCCAGGCCACAGGGAGAGCAGGAGGGCCGGTTATGCGGCTTCCGGGACCGCCGGGCGTGTAACCGGGGCGGAGCCGACCACGGCCGACCAGTCAGGGGTCAGATGGGCATGGTCACGGGCGGCTTGTTCGGCCTGGGCCTCGCTCACGTACACCGACCGGGCGCGGTGCCAGGTGCCGTCCTGACCGGCCGTCACGCACACACCCGGTGTCTCGGCGGGGATGGCGCGGGCGGCCTCCAGGGCGGCCGGGTTCAGGTCGCCCAGCGTCATGGACGCCGTCTCCGGATCGTTGACCCGATGGCACACCCGCCCGGACAGCTGCGCCCGCAACGCCGTCACCCCCGGCCCCAGGTCGGAGCCGATGCGCTGCCCGCACACGATCAGGTGGACGCCGAAGGCCCGGCCGAGCTGCGCCACCCGCAGCAGAGCGGTTGCGGTCTTGGCGACCTGGTCTTTCTCGCTCTTGTCGGCCATGAGGAACAGTTCGGCCACCTCGTCCACCAGCAGCACCACCGGCACCGGCCGCAAACCTTCGGGCAGCGTCCACACGTTCCGCGCCCCCGCCTCGCGGCACAGCACCATGCGCTCTTCCAGTTCGGCCACCAAGTCGCCGAGCAGCGCGACGCATTCGGCACGGGTGGTCGCCAGCGCCGACAGCCGGGGGGCGTAGGGGGTGAACTCCACCCCGCCCTTGAGGTCGAACCCCACCAGCGCGACCGGTTGCGGCGCCAAACCCTTGATCACGGCGTTGGCAAGGTTGCTCTTGCCTGACTGCGTGGCGCCGGCGATCAGCCAGTGCGGCACGGTGCGCAGGTTGATGACCCAGTCGGCGCCGTTCTCCAGCTTCCCCGGCCGCACCGTCAGCAACTCCCCCGTCTCAGGGGTGACGGTCACGGTGGTGAGCGGGTCGCGCATGGTGGCCCACAGCGTCACCACGCCCGGCCGCACGTCCACCACCCGCACCGAGTGCACCCGCCAGGCGTGTGCGATCCCCTCGGCCGCACGTTCATAGTCGGCGGGCACCTGGCCGTCATGCAGGCGGACCCGCATCCGCCACCCCAGCCGGGTCGGACGCAGCACCCCCAGCCGGGGCGCCCGCTCCACATCCACCCGGCGCACCCGCCGCTTCTGTTCGACCACCGTCGCCGCGCCCCGGGCGGCAGGGCCGACGATGGGGACGGCGTCCAGGGTCCACCGCCACCGCCGACGGTGCCGCGTCAGCCCGCATCCCGACGCCACATGACGCCACGTCAGGTACACCAGCGCCGCACGCGACGGGAAACCCACCCCGTACCAGAACGAGGCGGGATGCCACCGCCGCCACGCCCCCAGCCCGACCGCACCAACGGTCAGGACCCCGAGCGCAAGGGTCAGCGTGTCGCCCATCACTGCCTGCCCTCAGGCGACCGCGGCCGGGGCCTCGCCCGCCTCACCGGCCACCGGCACCGCCCCCGCGACCACAGGAACGATCTGCGCGGCCCGGTAGGCGATGCCCCACCGCACCCGCCCGCCCGTCTGCCACTCCCACGGGAAGGCCACCAGCCCCACCGGCCGGACCACCTGACCCACCGTGACCCCCGGGTCCCCCGACACCGCCACGTTCAGCAGCTCCACCCGCCCCGACTCGCCGGCCGCCGACAACCCCACCGTGAACACCGTGTTGCCGTCACGGTCCACCTTCACCTCCCCCGTCTCCCGACTCAGCTTCGGACGCGGCGCCGACACGCACACGAACGTCAGCGCCGACACATCCACCGGGATGCTCCGCATGAAGACCTCCGACTGTCGATCCCCCTAGACAGCGCTGTCGATCACCTTGCAGACCGACTGTCTAGGGGGGTGTACAACCAAAGGTAACCGCCACCCCTTCGACTGTCTAGGGGGGTCTACAGGATGACGGGCTATCCCCGAAGCGCCCAGTAGACGGCGCTGGCGTCATCGGACGCCTTACCTCGTGGCCAGCGTGCGCCGTCCGGGTCCGAGGCTTCCGCCTCGCGGGTCCGGGCGATCAAGTCGGCCGGACCCTCCTTGCGGAGGACGGCCAGCAGGTCAGGCCAGCTCATCAGGCCGAATCGGTCGACGAGGCGAGACGCGCCGTCACTGAGCACGGCGACCGCGTCCAGGTCATCCAGCGGCACCGCACCTACGAGCGCTTCGTCGGCCGCCTCAGGCTTGGTGCTGGCGACCCAGAAGCCGCCGGGCTGGTTGCGGTAGGCGGCTAGCCGCTCCACCCGGTTGCGCTGGTCGGCCGCGTGTTCCCGCGTCCCCAGCGGCGGCCGCTCGCCCGGGTCGTTCACTTTGCGGTACACCTCGGCCAACCGATCGTCTGTGACGACGGTCGGCTCTTCGTCGGCCTGGTCGAGGATGAGGACCGAGTCTGACAACACCAGGTACTCAAGGCGGTCTGCGCGCACCCGAGCGAGAGCGACCGTCGCCGAGGGAGAGCCGGGGTGCCGAAGGTCGCACGCGTCCCCGTGCAATGCGTTGACGCGTTCGATGCTCACCGCCAACGCCTCAGCCAGGGAGACGCTCGGATCTACGGCCGCGCCCACCAGCAGGCCGCCGAGGTTGTGCGCGTACCACGACACCGAGTGCGAACATCCCGAGGCGATACCGGCCGGAGCGCCCGCACCGTCCACGACGACCAGGAGGCCCGGTGCCGCCGCCGCGAAGTCCTCGTTGGCCCGCTCCGGGTTCCCTGGCTCGCTGGCGAGCAGCACACGCATACGGCCTCCTCTTAGCTGTCCTCGTCATGCCGGTAGACCGGCGTCAGCAACTCCGTCCGCAAGGGCTCATGGGTGTCCGGGTCGTACTCGGTACCGATCACGACCGAGAACCGGTCGGCCCCCACCTGCCCCCACAGGCTGCCGATATCGGTCGTCAGCAGATGGACCACGCCCAAGGAGCCCTCAGGATGGATGCCCGCGATCGCCAAGAAGTGGCCCTTGCCGTCCGGCCGGGGCAGACGGCCCAGGTATCCCACGTCGTACGGGCGCTGCGGCTCCTCTTCCTGGCCCGACCGATACTCGGCCCCGGTGCGAGTGTCGCGCAGCAGCCAACCCCGCTCGTCGCGATCCCAAGCGATCACAGGGTCTTTGCCGTAGGCGTCCCGCATCGCAGGGGACATCCGAGGACCGCAGATCACCAGCATCCCCGGCCGGTTCAGGTCGATCTCGCCGTCAAGCGTCACATGGTCGTAGCTGACCGACAGATCAAACGTCCGGGCCAGCTCTTCCAGCCGCTTACCGGTCGTCAGGTCGTCCAACGCGACATACGTCCGATCACTCGCCGGGTCCGGACGCAGCGGCGTGACAACGATGACCTCGCCCGAACCGAGGAACGCCCCCTCAGGCGCCGGCCCCGTGTGCCGGATCTGATGGATACGCCCCCGGCTCAGCCCAGCGGCCTGCGCGATCTGCGCATACGACATGCCCTGCGCATGTAGATCCTGAATCAGGCGCCGACGCAGCCGAGCAAGCTCGGTGACCTCCTGCTGAGCCTCCGCCAGGCGTTGAGTAGCGGCACGCAGCAGTTCAAAGGGGTCCTTGATTTGCGCGATCCGCTCCAACTCGCCTGGCATGACGTCTCCTCCGGTGCCTCCCAGCGAGTCTAGGACCCTAGACAGCGAGACAGAAAGCTCACGGCCGGTCGAGGAGCTCACAGTACGCAGGCGCCGACGACGACGCGGAATCGGCGGCCCGCTCAAACCGACACCCCGACGACGTCCGCCCACACCCGACGCCCGACCCTTAGCTCCTGCGAGCCCCATGCCTTCGAGACGGCGTCGACGATGAACAGCCCGCGACCGTTCACCGCCTCCAGGTCGGCTTCCTCGCAGGACAGCTGCGGCACAGATGGCGCGCCCATGTCGACGACGCTCACTCGCACGTGTTCGGCGAACAGCTCCAGTTCCAAGACGAACGTGCCGCCCACCTCCCCACTGGCCGTGTGCTCAACAGCGTTGGTGCACAGTTCACTCACCACCAGCGCGGCCTGTTCGGCCAGCTCCTCAGGGACCCGGCCGACCATGAACGCGCAAGCGAATGCCCGAGCCTCGCTGATTGCTTCCGGTCGGCCCTCGAACAGGCGAGACAGACGCCTCACATCGACCACCACCCATGCGTCTAGGGGGCTATACGGCACGCGGGACACGCAGCGTATGCCAGACGCCATGGTCGATTCAATCAGCTCACTGAATAGATTCGAGGATCTCCGCAACCTCACGCGCGGCCCGCTCTACCAAACCGCGCGCCTCATCCCCGAATACGGCAACCCGCTCGTACTGTGCGAAGAGCCCCGAATACCGGCGCACCTCGGCCGCATCGGTCACGGTCAGCTCGCGTGTGAACGTCTCCACCGCCGCGGCTGCATCCCCGAACACCGTGAAGCCGTGCAACGGCACCCGCGGCCACCCACGCACCGAGCCCGGCACGACCCCCAACCGCACGTTCGGCCGCCCGGCCACCGTCAGCATGTGCGCGAGTTGGCCGGCCATGCACGCCCCCGACCCCGGCCACGTCCGCAACACCGATTCAGCCAGCACGAACGTGAACTGCCGACCCTCGTCGTCCAGGACCGCAGCCCAGTCCGCCGCACCTCCGGCGGGCAACCCGGACTCAGCCGCGTACTCCGCCGTCCGCAACGGCCCCGGCATGACCAACGCCCCGAACACCCGAACCGCCGCCACATTCCGCGCGAACTCCAGCGCGGCCCCAGGCCGGAAGGAGACACCCGCATCCACCCGCCGAGCCGCCGTCGCCGCATACGCTTCCCGCACCAAGGCCGCCAGCCGCTCAGCCTCCGCGCCCTCCAGCCCCAACGCCGCGAACAGCCGCAGCACCACCTCAGGATCAGAGACCCGCCGCCCCGTCTCCACCCGAGACACCGTCGGCTGAGGGACACCAGCCCGCGCAGCCAGCCGCGCACCCGACAGCCCCGCAGCAGCCCGCAGCCGCCGCAGCTCCCGGCCGATCTCCCGCAACCGCTCCTCGCCCATAACCGAGCGTTCTACCACCCCCAGCCCAGCCGACAGGGCAAGCAGGTGCACAGAGCCCGCAGGACACCACATGTTCAAGCTGCCGGATGAGAACTTTCTCTACGTCTTCAAGGGCGCCCCGCTGCGCGGGCCACCGGGCGGCCGCCCGCCGCGGGGCGCCGGGCGTGCGGCCTCTTCGGTCCGGTCCCGCCGCGCCGCGCCGCGCGCCCGCCCCGCCAGCAGCAGGGAACGCCATGAAGGCCGTACGACAAGCACCACCAGGGCGACGAGCCCGGGCCCCTGTTTCAGCACCCCGGGGCAGGTCACGCAGGTGCCAGCCCTGCGCGCTGGCGGGGTTGGACGTGCCCGAAGCGGGGGCCTCGCGGCCCCCAGCCCCCCGCGAACCGGAGCACTCATCCGCGCGAATCTGTCTGTCACAACGACGCGCCGTTCGCGCGGATGAGCACTCCGGACCGTACTGCCAGGCGCGGCAGCGCAACGCCCGGTACACCCCCGGCAGGGTGGGCAAGTGCCGGGCAGCGGCTTCTACGTGGGATGGCACTTGAGCTGGAATCTGCCCACGGGGCCGGCCCATGGCAGGCCCCGCCCTGTTAGCGCATGGGGAAGCCGCGGCCCTCAGGTCGTCGTGCCCAACCACGCGAGCTTCTCACTGCCTCTTAGGCGTGCCCCAGCCGTGCCCAACGCATGCCCGTAAGGGCGGTGAATCAAAGACATTCACGGGGGCTCGCGGCAAGAAGCGAAGGGCCTTCCTCCGGCATGTTCTGCCTGGTAGGAAGGCCCCTTGCTGCTGGTGGCGGGTCCAGGATTCGAACCTGGGTAGGCGAAGCCGACGGATTTACAGCCCGCCATGGATCCTGACACCACTTCTCTGCTGACCTGCACAAGATCTCGGGTAGCGTTCGCCGTACCTCGGGCGGATTCCGCGTATGCTCCGGATCTTGGCTCGTGCGCGCTGGGCCGCGGTCGCGTGGTGCGCGGTCCCCGTGACCGGCTGGGGCGTGCGGCGTAGCCGCTGTTCTTCCCCCACCTTCCTCCCCCCGACCCCGACGAGACCTGCACTTAGCGGCGGACGGGTTCCGTCAAGGGTGGCCGTAGGCCATCACGAAGTGACG